>JAOZRY010000015.1:0-13810 GCA_029939965.1 Bacteroidales bacterium
ACGATACAGCAAACTTTATCAGCTGCAATTGATTTGTTTTACAATTCGGGATTAAGCAGCAACGAAGTAATTGATTTAATTCCTGTAAAACCCATTGGAGAACATGAAACCCAAATTTTAGAGATTTATCAAACCAAATTAATGGGTTTGTTTCAGAAAATAAAGCCTTAAAGAATGGCTAAAAAAGTACTTCCGTGGATAATATTCATTTTGCTTTTCGCTTTGCTAATTATCGGTTTTTCAATAAAGGATAACATGAATAGTTATCTTTCTGAGTTGATGCAAAAACAAGCGTCCCCCGAAATAATCCTTTCGGGGAATGCTTTAATTGACTCGCTTTACAATTATTCTGCAAATGGCTTAAAATATGAAATTACCTTTCTTGAATTTGGAGCAAGTGGCTGTTCTGCCTGTAAACGTATGGAAAGCGTTATGGAAGAAATTCAAAGCAAATACCTAAACCGTGTAAATGTTGTTTTCCTGAATATTTTAAAACCCGAATGCCAAAATCTGATGAAATTATTTGGAATTGCAGCAATTCCAACACAGGTGCTTTTAAACAGCGAAGGTGAAGAGTTTTTTAGGCATACAGGTTACTTTTCAACATCGGAACTAACAATAAAAATAGTACATCATGATACAATTAAATAAAGTCGTATTTCTGTGTATTTTAATTTTGAGTATTCAAAAATTAAGCATTGCTCAAAACACAGATAATCAATTACCTTCTATTACCCTGAAAAACATTAAGGGTGAGTCAATAAATGTTTCTGAAATTACAAATGGGAATAATCCTGTTCTAATCTGTTTTTGGAAAACTTGCTGTAAAAGTCCGGGTGAATATTTAGACGCAGTTGCAGAAGTTTATGACGATTGGGTAGATGAAACAGGTGTAGTTTTATATGCAGTTTCGGTTGACGATTCTCGTAGTTCATACCAGGTAACCCCATTTGCGAATGGTCATGGTTGGGATTTTGAGGTTTTACTCGATCCAAATTCTGATTTAAAAAGAGCCATGAACGTAGGTCTGATACCCTACACTTTTCTTTTGAATGGTAAAGGCGAAATTGTATGGCAAAAAGCTTTGTATTTTAGCGGTGATGAGGATTTGATTTATGAACAAATTGAAAAAGTAATTGCTGAAAAATAATATAAGGTATCAATTTACAAAGAAATAAATTTATGATGACAAAGATTTTATACAGCACTCTATTACTTGTAGTGATTTTGGCTTGCTCATGCACAAAAGATGATGATTCAAAATCAGATGGGACAGGTAATGTTGTAATTGAAAGTTTAATAGCAAACGATACTGTTTTAAATGCCTGGCAAGTGACCAAAGTTTTTGCAATCGCAAAAGGAGAAGGCTTGATATACAAATGGGAAGCTGACCATGGAGAGATCAATGGTTCTGGAGATCATATTGAATATATGGCCGGAACTTGTTGCACGGGGATCAACACGATAACCTGTACAGTTTCTAACAGTGAGAATAGTGATTCCAAGCAAATAAAATTACGAATTTTACCTTTCAAATAAATCGATAATGAGATTATATACACTACTTTTCCTCCTCCTTTCTATTTTGTTTTCTGCAAAAGCTGAGGCACAATGTTGTGGTGCCGGGAATCCATTAAATGGTTTTGGAGATGTTTCTGGTATTCAGCGAAAAATGTTTCAGGTCAGCCCCTATTACAAATATAGCTATTCTGATCAATATTATGAAGGTTCAAAACAAGCTGATGTTTCTCCGGATAGAATGTTCTATAATTTTCTGAGTGTTGATATGGCTTATGGTCTTTCAAACAGAATGAGTATTCATGGGCAAATTGGTTATTTTATTAATAAAACAAAGCTATATAATATTGAAGGCTGGAATGATATGACGGGATATGGTCTTGGTGATGCCGAGTTAAATCTCAGGTATTCTGTGATTAAGAATATCATCAAAAAACATGAACTTACTCTAAGTTTAGGTGTAAAACTACCCGTTGGTGTTTTTGACCAAGAAGTGGATGATGTTAAATTGCCTATTTCATTACAACCTTCTTCAGGAAGTTTAAAGTATAATGCCAGCTTTTTTGCATCGAAAAGGTATGAGAAGTTTTCTGTTTCCTTTAAGGGCTTCGCAGAGTATGCCAATAGAATTAATTCTAAAAACTTCGATTACAAATACGGAAATCTCTATTTGTTTTCTGTTTACGGATCTTATAATATCGGACGTAAATTTAATACAATTCTTCAGCTGCAATATGAGTACAGAGATAAAGCGATAAGAGAAAACAGTCAAATCGTTGAGTCATCCGGTGGACAAGTTCTATTCTTGATTCCTCAATTAAACTATACCATAATTCACGACCTTTCTGTTTCTTTATACGCATACCTGCCTCTTTATCGCAATATGAATGGTATTCAAATAGCAAATAAATACGCTATTTCTTTTAGAATTACTAAAAGCTTTAATTTCAATAAAAACACTAAATAATTAATTATGATAACTTCAATTAAAAAACAATTTGGCACAGCTTGTTTTATACTAATCTCAATAACATCATTTGCTCAAAGCCTGGAACTTTATCATAATGACACATTAGTAAATAACGATACTATTGTAATTGAGGGGGATGCTTTTGCCGACAGTTTATATACTTATATATTCCAGGGAGATACAACCTATTATTATTCTTATGAAGTGGATGTGGACATAGATGTAAAAAATACTACAACTGAAGTTTTGGATGTACAAACGAAAAAGAGGCATATTAAAATCATTCCTAATACCGAAGACTATTTTTGCTGGGTAACCTGTTATCCACCCTATACTTTTGAATCTATTACACCGGTAAGTATTCAAGGAGGCGAAACTACTGATATTTATTCAGCACATTATAAGCCCAATGGTCATTTGGGAAATACAATGGTTGCATATACATTTTTCGACAATCTCAATCCTCATGATTCGGCAATGCTGGTGGTTGAATACAAAATGGATGATCTTAGTTTTGTTGAGGAAAATGACAAATACAAGGATGATTTTTCAAAACCATATCCAAACCCTGCCCAACACACCCTGTATTTGAATCATTATAAATCCAACGAGAAAAACTTTACAATGATAATATACAATCCATCAGGCTATAAGGTAAAAGAAATAGATTTTAATACACAGCAATCAGTAATTCAAATTGATATCAAGGATTTGAGATCAGGATTGTATATCTATTCAATTTTCTCAAAAGATATTATCCTTAGTTTCGGCAAATTCACCAAATCACTTTAACGCAGGTATTATGAAAAATGCTTTTATTATAATTCTGTTTTTTATTATCACAAGAACACTGGCTCAACCAGCCATCAACGATACTGTTCCTGATTTTACCGTAGTTGATATTAAAGGAAAAACACATCATTTATACAATTATTTGGAGGAAGGTAAATATGTATGTATCGATTTCTTCGGAACAACTTGTGATCAGTGCATAGCCTTAGTACCCATTTTAAACCAAACATATCATTTATATGGTTGTAACCAAAGTGATCTCGTTGTATTGGCTATCGACCTGCTGCATTATAATGGAGATGTTGAAATTTTCGAGCAAGAATATGGTGGAACCTATCCTGCTGTGAGTGGTAAAGATGGTGGAGGAGAAGATGTTTATTATAGTTGGCAGATTCAATATTGGCCGCAGATTGTTTTGATACACCCGAATAAAACCCTGATTTCAAATATAAATCCATTGAACATTGAAGCTATTGAATCTGTATTGACCAACAATCATATCATGCCGGATTCTTGCGATGCAAGCAGTATCTTTAATAAGATTTTAAATCAAAAAAACATCTCCCTTTTTCCAAATCCAGTTCAGGATATTCTTTATATTGACTTGAGAATTACTCCAAAATTGAAACTGAAATATGCGCTATACAATTCCTTAGGGAAAATGATATCATCTAAGATATTGAATGACAATTCTTTTATCGACGTATCCAACCTTAACAAGGGTATCTACATCATTGAAATATCTAATACTGAAACTACTTACCATCAAAAAATAATCATCCAATAACATGAAAACTTAATCTAATGCACCGGCAACAGTTGCCGCAGCCAGATGGTTCATGGTTTCTTATAATCGTTCGATACCAATATTATTATTCTGTTCAGCAGGAACGAAAGCATCAGGAAAACTGAATGCAATCGCAGTTAAGGCAATGGCTGAAATTGGCATCGACTTCGCCACCACACTTCCGATTCGGTCGAAAAAATATCTGACAAATGAATGGGATTTTGTTATCACCGCTTGCGATGATGCCAACGAAAACTGCTCTGTTTTTCCCGGAATTGTGAAACACAGATTGCATATCGTATTTGAAGACCCATCGCACGCCACAGGAACAGAAGAATTTATCCGGGGCGAATTTATCCGGGTTCGAAACAAGATTTTGGAAGGATTTTATTAATGCTTTCTTGAAAACATTGTAAGCATTGTTCAAAGCACAAGCTCTTTTATTTAAGCACCTCAAGGTTATTTAGTGTTCGTCTATAAAGTCCAACTTCTACGTTGTTGCTCAAAATCTAAATCCTCAAATACATTAGTATTCTGTGGTTTGAATTTTTCACACGCCTTGAATTTGAACTTTATAGAACAAACACCAAACATGATGGACAGACATTATTTAGTTTGAAAATAAATTAGCAAATAAGTAACGTAAAAATACGTCTATTAAAATATTTGACGTACTTTTACGCCAGATTTAAAAACTATTATCATGCCTAAAGCTAAAGTTGAACTATTTGAAAAGGATTTACAGGAGAGTGCCCTTCTTTTTAAAGCCCTCGGCCATCCTGCCCGGCTTGCTATTTTAAGATACTTATCAGAAACAAAAGTTTGTATTTCAGGGGATATATCCAACGAATTACCTTTAAGCCGTACTACTGTTAACCAACATTTAAAAGAATTAAAAAGTCAGGGATTAATCAAAGGAGAAATAGAAGGGTCGCGCACCAATTATTGTCTTAATGCCCCTCGTATAAAAGAGTTGAAAAAAATTATTGAGCACTTTTTGTGCGAAATTGAGTGTTGTGAAAATTTAGGTTGTTAATATAAATTAAAAAGATTCAAAAATGAAAACCTTCACCATTACCATCGTTGCAATATTCATTCTGGGAATGAATTTTTCGTTTGCTTCAGCCGTTAGCGATATTGAAACCGCAAACAAAGCAGGCAAAACAGTTTTTTTAGTTGTTGTTGATCTTGGGGTTGCAGGGATTGATCAGGCAATAACCATTGCCAATCAGGCACAGGAAAAGTACCCAAATTCAACTGTTATTAAAATGAATAGGTCTGATGCCGCCAACGCACAATTTGTGAAAAAGAATCGTCTTGCCACAGCACAATTACCCTTAATTTTAGTAATTCCTTCAAATGGGATTATTGCCGGTGGTGCATTATTAGCGAATGCTCATGCTGATGCATTGGTTAAATTAATTCCATCGCCAAAAAAAGCTGAAGTAATAGAAACTTTAAGCAAAGGCAAATCTGTTTTTATTGTTGTAAGCAGCAAGTCAATGGCTGAAAAAAGTGAAATTGTTAATACATGTCAGCAAGCATGCATTGAGATGGAAAGAAATGCAAAAATAATCGAAATCGACCTGGATGATCCACAGGAAAAAGCCTTTCTTGCATCATTAAAAATTGACCCCAATATAACCAGGCCACAAACCTATGTAATCAACAGCCAGGGGCAGGTTACCGGTAATTTTTCAGGGGATGTGAACTCACAGAATTTAGTTGCCAAAGCAAAGACGGTTGTAAAAAGTGGTGGTTGCTGTCCGGGTGGCAGTTCCAAGGGATGCAAATAATCAATAATTTTCCTGTTAACAGTTAATTTTTTTCTCTTAAAATGAATGTACGAAGACTCGTCTGGCTTGAGTTTAAGCAACACAAGTCACAGCTTATTTCTGGTTTATTGGCCATTACTTTAGGTATTGCAGTAATTGTTGGAATTAGGTCAATTTCAGTAGTTTCCGAAAAAGCCGTTGCTATTAACCTTGATAATCTTGGTGCTAATATTTTGGTTTTACCACAGGCATCAAGTGTTGATAATTATTATACTGCCGATATTGATGCGCCAACCTTTCCTGAAGAATATGTCGAAAGAATTGTTACCTCAACAATTGCCGGAGTTGATAATATGTCGCCAAAACTCACCCGCCGGATTACCATTAACGGGCAGAAATTTGTTTTGACAGGAATTTTACCAAAGAACGAATTAGCCTCAAAACCAATCTGGCAAAACTCAGGATTGTTCGGTGCCGAATTACAGGCATCTTGTGGCGAAAGCCCAATAAACGCAGATTTAGGATACAAAGATGAAAAGCTCCAGCGAAAATCCATAGACTCGCTTTCTATGAACGATTGCATGATGGGCAGTTCAGCCGCTCATAGGTTAAATGCTAAAGAGGGAGAATCCATTGTTATTGAAGGTAAAACCTTTAAAGTGGCCAAGCTAATTTCCGAAACCGGCACCATTGATGATGACCGGATTTTTGCACATCTTCACGCAGTTCAGGATTTACTTGGAATTAAAGATCAGGTGAGTGCCATCGAAATTATGGGCTGTTGCAATGCCATCAGTGACGGTTTATTGGCAAAACTCCGTAATATTCTGCCCGACACTAGAATAACCACCATCGGACAAATTGTTTCAACGCAGATACAAACCAACAAAATGATGAATAAGGTTTCTTTTATTTTCTTAATCATCATCCTTTTCGTGGGTAGCATTTCAATCGGTAACTTTATGTGGGCTAATGTAAACGAGCGCCGTAAAGAAATCGGGATGTTCAGGATGATTGGTTTTTCCAAAAAAATAATTTACCAGATGCTTTTGGCCAAAGCTTTCATTTTGGGCGTTTTGGGTGGTGTTATTGGATATATAATCGGAACCGTGGCTGCCATGTGGTTGGGACCTGAATTTGCCGGTTTAACGGTTAAAGCGATTCCGGCTTTATTATTCATTTCATTATTAATTTCGGTGGCAGTATCTATAATTGGTGCTGTAATACCAGCTTACCTGGCTGGGAAAATTGATCCATTTAACAACATGCAGGAGGGATAATCATGATATTGAGAGTATTAGACCTCAGTAAGAAATATCAGCATGTCGATGGCATAGTTGATGCTTTAAATAATGTAAGTTTTGATGTTTACCAGGGCGACTTTGTCACAATTACAGGTCCATCCGGCTCAGGAAAAACCACTTTGCTTCTGACCTTTGCCGGGTTGATTAAATCCACATCGGGTGTAATTTTATTTAGAGATTTTCGCATTGATAAGGCTTCTGATAGTCAACTGTCAGCTTTCAGGAAAAATAATGTGGGCTTTGTGATGCAAAGTTTTGCACTAATCCCTTACCTTACGGCCATTGAAAATGTAATGCTTCCGCTGGCCATTTTCAACCAGCCTAAAGAACAAAAGTATAACTCAGCTTTAGAATTGCTCCAGCTTGTCGGGCTTGATAACCGTAAAAACCATCTACCCAAAGAACTTTCGGCGGGGCAGCAACAACGGGTTGCCATAGCAAGAGCTTTGGTAAATAATCCTTCGTTGATATTAGCCGATGAACCAACAGGAAATCTCGATCCATCGCTTTCGTCAGATATTTTGAATTTACTTAAAAAAATCAACCTCGAAAAAAAAGTAACCATGGTCATGGTAACACACAGCCCGATGGCGGCTGAATACGGTAATGTTAATATAAGGTTGGATGATGGCCTTTGCAGTAAAATTGAACGGGAAAATGTGATTACTCAAAAATAAGATTTTATAACATGAAAATCTTAATCTTATGCACAGGCAATAGCTGCCGCAGTCAAATGGCTCATGGTTTTTTACAATCATTCGATGCAAATATTACCGTTCGTTCAGCAGGAACAGAAGCATCGGGCAAATTAAATTCAAACGCAGTTAAGGCAATGGATGAAATTGGCATCGATATCAGTTACCACACTTCCGATTCTGTTGAAAAATACTTAAACGATGAATGGGATTATGTAATTACGGTTTGTGGTGGAGCAAATGAAACTTGTCCTGCATTTATGGGGAAAGTTAAACACCGTTTGCATATCGGATTTGAAGACCCATCGCACGTTGAGGGTACAAACGAATTTATCCGGGGCGAATTTATCCGGGTTCGAAACGAGATCAAAGAAGAGTTTTATAAACTATATGTAGAACAAATTAAATCTCAATTATAATCATGGGTACAAAAAAACAAATTGGCTTTTTCGAAAAATACCTGACACTTTGGGTTGCCTTATGTATTGGGGCGGGGATTGTTATTGGCAACTTTGCCGGAGACAGTGTTGCTATATTAAGTAAAATGGAAGTTTTCAGGGTAAATATCCCCGTTGCCATTTTGGTTTGGCTGATGATTTACCCCATGATGCTACAAGTCGATTTTTCGAGTATAAAAAATATGGGGAAACGCCCGAAAGGTTTAATCCTGACATTAATTATTAACTGGCTCATTAAGCCTTTTACTATGGCGTTTTTTGCATGGATATTTTTCACTAAACTATATGCAGCATTTATTGCCCCCGAGTTAGCAGGAGAATACATCGCAGGAGCAGTTTTATTAGGTGCAGCACCTTGTACAGCAATGGTTTTTGTATGGAGTTACCTTACCGATGGCGACCCAAACTACACCTTGGTTCAAGTATCTGTAAACGACTTGATTATTTTAGTGGCATTCGTACCTATCGTGGGTTTGCTCTTAGGTATTACAGATGTTAAGGTTCCTTATAACACCTTGGTTTCAAGCGTTCTAATTTTTGTTGTAATTCCGTTAATGGCTGGTTATATAACGCATAAAACTTTAGTTCGTAAAAAAGGCGAAGAATGGTTTAAAAACACCTTGCTACCAAAGTTTAAACCGGTTTCTATTTTAGCCTTGCTCTTAACTTTGGTATTACTATTTGCATTTCAGGGAAATACAATTACCGAGAACCCTTTAATTATAATTCTTGTAGCGGTTCCTTTAATCATCCAAACCTACTTCATATTCTTTGTAGCATGGTTTGGTGGTCGAAAGTTAAAACTGCCACATGCTATTTGTTCACCTGCTGCAATGATTGGAGCAAGTAATTTTTTTGAATTGGCTGTTGCTGTTGCAATCGCACTATTCGGCTTACAATCACCTGCTGCACTTGTAACAGTTGTTGGCGTATTGGTAGAAGTACCTGTAATGCTATCTTTAGTTAAGTTGGCCAATAATTGGAAATATTAAATTAATTATTATGAAAACGATACAGTACAAATCGACAATAACGTGCCCTGAATGCGGACACAAGAAAGAAGAAGAAATGCCAACAGATGCTTGTCAGTATTTTTATGAATGCGAAAACTGTAAAACTGTTTTAAAGCCAATAAATAATGATTGTTGCGTTTTTTGCTCCTACGGTACAGTAACTTGTCCGCCAATTCAAGAGAGTGGTAAATGTGATTGTTGTGGATAGTATATGCAAAACAAAATAATTTGAGATATGAGAAAAACAATAATAGGATTATCAATTGGATTCATTATAGGCTTGATTGATTTAATACCAATGATAATACAGAAATTGACATGGGATGCAAATATTTCTGCTTTAACTATGTGGATAATTGTTGGATTTCTGACTTCAAGAATTGAATTGAAAATTAATCCTATTTTAAAAGGTATTTTGATGTCATTTCTTGTTCTGTTACCAAGCGCAATACTAATTGGTTGGCATGAACCATTCACTTTACTGCCAATTACTATTATGACAATATTATTAGGAGGTTTACTTGGATTCTCAATAAATAAACTTCAGAATAGAAAATAGATTTTATTGAAATATATTAAAGCTCTATTCGATTGAGTTCTAATTTTAATGTATGTCCAACCCTATTTGTAAGCACATTGGCAAGCCTCACGAGCCAACGCACATCCAAAGCTTGCCAAAGAACTTACAAAGCCAGCCCAAGTAACCGCCTTTGAGGGTGGTTTTAGGGTTGCCCTCCCACAAAAAAACAAAATTGATCAATCCTATAAATCTCTTTTTTGGCTTGTTCGGGTTAAAAATTATTATTTTATTCACGATAATTTAACCGATTGGTCTCCTTCTTTTTTATAGTTTTACCGATATAGATTTTTGCGAATTAATAAGAAAGAAAAGAAATATGAAATCGTATTCCATCAAAGAAATCAATGAGATATTAAAAGGTGAATTGGTAGGGAACTCCACCCTGCAAATACATGGTCCCGAACAATTAGAGAGAGCCGGTAACGAGCATATTACATTTGTGGGAAACACAAAATATGTGCGATTGTGGGAAAAGTCGGGTGCTTGTGCTGCCATTGTGGATGAGAAACTCAAAATTGAACCGGGTGAAAATCGTGCTTTGATCAGGGTAAAAAATGCAGATTTAGCTATGGCCAAATTACTTGAATTGTTTAATCCCGATCCTCCACACTTTGACTATGAAATACACCCCACAGCAATTATTCATCAAACTGCATCAATTGGCAAAAACTGCAAAATTGGTGCTGGTAGTTATGTTGGAAAAAATGTTGTGCTTAGTGATGCTGTAGTTTTATATCCCAATGTTACCATTCTCGATGAAACCACAGTTGGTGGCGGCACTATAATTTGGCCGGGTACTGTAATTCGGGAACGTTGCGAAATTGGGAGCTACTGCATTTTTCATAATAATGTTAGCATTGGTGCCGATGGCTTTGGGTATCGCCCGAGCGATGATGGCAGAGGATTGGTAAAAATTCCGCAGATAGGAAATGTAGTAATCGGAAATGGGGTTGAGATTGGCGCAAACTCCTGCGTTGACCGTGGTAAGTTTAGTTCTACAATAATTGGAGATGGTTGCAAAATAGATAATCTCGTGCAAATAGCACACAATTGTATTTTGGGTCGTTCGTGTATTATGGCCGGCAACAGCGGTTTGGCTGGTTCTGTAACTCTTGGCGATGGAGTAATTATTGGCGGAAGCGCATCCATAAAAGATCATGTAACTATTCATTCGGGTGGAATAGTAGGGGCAGGTTCGGGGGTGATGAATGATGTTCCTGCGGGTAAAACTGTTTTGGGTTATCCTGCCCGCGATGCCCGCGAAATGTTAAAACAGTGGGTAGCAATACGCAAACTTGTTTAAATAGTGTCCGTCCATAAAGTCGTCTTTTTTTGATTTAAGATATTAGATTAGCGATATTAGAATTTTGATTTGGCTGACTTCCACACATATCTTAAATCAAAAATCGTTAATCTCTAATCGTTAATCATTTTGTTTGGTACTTTATTGACGAACACTAAATAAAATTTCACTCCCCCTGCAAATCCTTCACTGTAAACTTTTTCAGGCTATACCTTGCAGGGATGTAAATCCAAAGCAGGCCACTGAGGAAAACTATTGCAATTAGCAACAAAATTATCGGGGTATTCATGGTGAAGGATGCGCTTAATAATGAAGGCAAAATACCGATTAATGCTGAGAGTATTCCTGCAATGATACCTGCCACCAGTAAAATAAAGTTTTCGGTAAACACCAGTTTCAGGATTATATTATTACGGTAACCGATGGCTGAGAGCAGAGCAAGCTCACTTTTGCGTTCCATAATATTCCGCAACAAAACAATGCCCAGCCCAATTGTTCCAATCAGCACACCCAGCCCTCCGAGAATCATAAATACCGAGAGATATGTATTTGTAACCGAATTAAAAGTTGCCAGTCGTGTGGTAGTCGGGGTAATCTCAATACCAAAATCAATAAACCTTTCTTCCAAAAGATTTTTAATATTTTCAGTCTTCTCCATCGGAGCATCAATAAGCATAATTTTGGAGCCACCGGCTGATGGGAAATTGGCAATGAATAAACTGTCGGAGATCAAGATATTTCCCTGGAAAACAGAATTTTTTAAACTACCCACCAAAAGCAGTTTAATCTCTTTGCCTTGCTCGTTGAGATAATTGAGTGTGTCGCCAACCTTTTTCATCAAACCCCAGGTAATTACCGTTTGATCGGCGATAGCAGGAATAATGTTATTATCCGTTTCCTGGTTCAACGAAAGCCAGGGATGTTCTTTATCAATATCTTTTAATAAATTGGCAAATGAAAACGATCCTTGCTTATCGAACAATTCTGCCTTGATTCCTAAAATTTGTGGTTGGCTTACCTGGTTCAAATTGAGACAACTGGCATCATCGCCGGGCAAATTATGAAACTGGACAAATTTTACTTCATCCAAAGCAGGCTCATCTTCAAGGCCATATTTTTCTTTGCCTTCCGTTGAGTTCAGGTCATAAATTAATGGCACTGAATTTTCGCTCCAAAATAAAAACCCTCCTGTTCCTGATGTTCGGTTGTTGGAAGCTCCATAAAATGATTGCTGATTAGCCCCGGTTATTATTATTGTAAAAGTTCCCAATGCCAGCAGTGCAATTGTCGCCATGCTTCCGGTTTTGTTGCGACCTGCATTTTTAAGCGAAAGCTGCCAAAACGATAATGACGAAATGTGGAGTTTCTTATCGGGAATTGTCAACAATCGAAAT
Source organism: Bacteroidales bacterium (assembly GCA_029939965.1). Taxonomy (GTDB): domain Bacteria; phylum Bacteroidota; class Bacteroidia; order Bacteroidales; family 4484-276; genus SABY01. The sequence goes on from JAOZRY010000015.1 coordinate 12,590, forward strand.
ACCAGGGCAAGAAACCCTACGAGAAATAATCCGCCGGCAGGCAAAAACAATCCCGAATTTTGATCTACATTGCTGAGAATAGAAAAAATGACTAATGCAATCGAACTACCCAAACCAAAAATAATTAGCAAAGTGTTCCAGATAAATTTAGAATGCATATTTGTAATTTGCTGAGAAAATGCCTTAGTGATCAGCGCATTAATGGGCTGTTTCATCTTTCGGCGCGTGATGAAAAAGATTGTTGCGAAAGCGATAACGATGCCTGAAACTGCACCAATAAAAAGCGTTATTGGCTCAACATGAATCCACAACATGTTGGTTCTCACCACATCCTGCCACACAGTGTTTAGTCCACTCATAATGGCGCTATTGTAAAGAATCCCTGTAAAAGTTCCGGCCACCGAACCTGCTATTATCACAAACAATGCTTCCGTTATTCTGAAACGAATAATTTGTTTGCGCGAAAAACCAATAGCAGCCAACACACCACCCTCGCGATTGCGGGAGGCAACATGCAGCGAAAAAAGCAGGGCAGTAAGCAAAACTCCGGCAGCGATCACAAAAAAGCTCAGGCTTAAAAAGAGTTCTCCAAAATCTACTGCATTGTTCACGGCATTAAAACCCTCCTGGCGAACGGGTTTAAATTGAAGCCCGAGGTTTACCGGATCAAGAACCGAAAGAATTTGTTTTTCGAGTTTAACTTTGCTCGTTTCTTTTTCGGGAAACCTGAAGGCAGTGTAATTTCCAAAACTGTTGGCCCAAATTTGTTTTCCGGCTTCAATCGAAATAAATGCTTTGGGAGTACCCCGATAATTATCCCAGTATTTTTCGTCCTTATCCCTTATCATTTCGAGGTTGATGGGAACGCCGGTACTCCAGTCGGAGCAACTACCGGCGTTGGCCATGCCCGGAAAATCGGGCATTAATGAACGTGAATCCGGTGAATCGTTTAAAGGAATAATTTCTTTTACAACAAAATCCCTGCTCGCTCCTAGCAATTTACGCATGGCACCAATAACAAAATAATTGAGGGTGAGTGTATCGTGGATTTTAATTTTTAAATCGTTGGCAAGCCACGAATTTATAATGATTTCGTTGTCGTTAATTTTTTCGGGTAAAACCGGAGGAGCCGAAGCTGTAACAAAAGAATAAGGTGTGGATTCTTTGCCAAAACTAATCTCATTTATCAGATAGGTTAAAACAGGTTGGTGGTTGAGGTTG
>JAOZRY010000015.1:13910-17426 GCA_029939965.1 Bacteroidales bacterium
GATCGATAAAGATACGATTTGACGTAAGTTGATAAACATTAGCCCCTTCTATGCTTTCGATTTTTAACCCCGCATCTTCTAATTTCCAGCTCTCCGCAAAAATACGGTTCAATTTTTCAACACTCAAATCATTTTTATTTTCGATAAGAATGATATTGGCAAGGTTTGTTAATCCAAGTTTCCCGGCCAAAAAATGGCGCGAAACAAAAATGTTGCAGGGTGCCATTTGGTTGTTTTGCAGGCTGAATCTTCCAAGCTTGTCGTTGCCGGCAATCCCGACCACTTTCAATCGTACGGGTTCGGCAGTAGAATTATCTTCGGCAAAAGGCGCATTTATGGGAATCACGCTGGTGCTTTCTATACGAAGAATCAAATTGTCGCCGGTTTTAATTTCTAATTTTTCCGCAAGGTTTTGGCTAATGATGGCCTGCCCGGGTTTGAGGTTTGGAAATTTAATATTCGACAGGTTAATAAAATCATCATCAATACCCAGCACTTCAATTTTATTTGCTCTTTTACCTGTTGATGGATTACTCGCGATTCCCTGGGTTTGTAGAATTGCAGAAGTCCTGCAATTTAGTTTTTGCGAAAGGTCTTTTGCCAAATCACTTCTCACAAATCTATCGCCGGTTTCAAGGGCAAACCCTACCTTTCCTAATCGCAGATCAACCATTTTGCGAAGACTGTATTCAACCGAATCGCCGGTAATTAATGCTCCGGTTAAGATGGCTGTGCTGAGCAAAGTGCCTGCAAACAGAGCCAGATGTTGTCGGCGGTAGTGAAGAATGCTTTTAATGATGAGTTTGAAAAATGTCATGGTCAATTATTTTCGCGGTGTTATATCGCCATCATCAAGTGTATAAACCAATTGCATTTTTTTGGCCAGCCGCTCCGAATGCGTTACAACGATCATCGAAATCTGTTTTTGGAGATTTATCTCACGGAGGAGTTCACCAAGCCGATCGGCTGATTTTTGGTCTAACGAACCTGTGGGTTCATCAGCCAACAAAATATCCGGCTCGTTAATTAATGCTCTTACCAGTGCTGTCCGCTGACATTCGCCCACCGACATCTGTCCGGGTTTCTGGGTAATTTTATCTTTCAAACCTACCATCCCCAGCAAGTCCATAGCACGTTCGTTAGCCGTTTCGCGCAATAGTTTGTTTTTTTGAGGAATAAGCGGAAGTAAAACATTTTCGATTAAGCTTAGTTGTGGCAAAAGGTGGTGAAGCTGAAAAACAAACCCAATGTGATTGTTGCGAATTTCTGAAAGTTGTCTGTCATTCAGGTTTTGGGTATCTGTCCCGTTTATCATTACCGTGCCCGAATCCGGTTTGTCAAGTGTTCCGGCAATATTCAGCAAAGTACTTTTCCCTGAACCCGATGGTCCGACTATTCCAACCATTTGGCCTTTTTCAATCTCCATCCACAGGTTGTCAAGAATTGTCCGGCGGGTTTCCGATCCGGGAATTTCATAATGTTTAGAAATATTTTTTAATTGGATTATCATAGTATTTTGTTTAACAAAAACCTTTTTTCGCAAATAACGAAATAATTGTTTTTAATCGATGAAATTGATTCGCGTTATACCAAAAACAAATCTTAACAAGCACTTACTCCCTGACTTTAAAAACAACCTTCTCATAAACTCCTACAATATTATCGGCAAGGCTATTAATATGAAAAATATTTGAAACCGATTTTTGGCCATTCATACTCATTGTATTTAAGGTTTCGGGATTTGAAAGTACCTCATCCCATTTTGCTGCCAGTGCTTGGGGCGTGTTGGGTTCAAAAACTACTCCGCCACCGGTTGCTCCGATAATTTCGGGGAATGCACCCAACGCCGGTTGAACCAAAGGAATTCCTGATGCCAGTGATTCCAGTTGGTAAAGTCCGAAAGCTTCGCCATTGAGCACCGGAACAGAAAGCAATGTTAATCCATCAAAAAAGGAATCCAGCTCTTCGATAGAATATTCTTCCACAAACTGAATATCCTCGTGCAGATTGATTTTCTTTAATTTCCTGATTTGCGTTCTGATAAATTTGATGTCGTCGCCTGTACTGCCGCCACTTACCCTGAGTTTTACATTGTTAAATTTTCTATTTTTCCTCAGAAGTATAAAAGCATCTACAAAAATACCGAAACCGTTTTCTTTGTTCATTCGCGATAAATATCCGATTATCGGATTATCAGTGGCAGGTTTATGGATTGTATAATTGTTCGGGTTAATGCCAACATGCACGGTGTGTAATTTTGCGCCGGGGATACGCATTTTCTTCTTCATCACATTTGCAAAGAAATCGCTCACCGCAATAAAGGCATCCACATCGCGGGCTTTTTCGCTCATCATGTTCCACACTTTTTGTTTGTAATTATCAAACATAGCATCTACCCAAACATCCTCATCCTGCAGAGAGCAAACAACCGGAATGCCTAGCTCATTTTTTATTTTGTGAGCCAAGCCAAGCAAAAGCGCATTGGAAAGGTGAACTACATCTGGTTTTTCGTAATCGCGGAGGTAATCGATGAGCATTTGCAACTCTTCCTTTTGGTAACCTTCATGGCCTCGCAGCATCGACAGGGTCATTTCTTCCAGTCCATGGGCACGTGTTGAACCGGCTTTTTTTGCTGCATATTTCAGAATGGAGGCAGAGTTAAAAAACCGGTACAGCCATGCAGGCATGTGCCTGAAAATACTGTAGTTCTGTTTTAGATAAATATTTACAGCACCATAAAAAACGGGTGTGCTATTTTCATTTTGCTCCTTTCCGGTAAAAAGTGGAAGGTAGATTGGCAAGGTGTGGGCTTCGTGTCCAAGACTTTGCAAGGCTTGTGTAAATCCGCTATCGCGCAGGCAATTCCCACAGTAAAACGTTCCCCCGAATCCGGGTACTATATTGATGATTTTCATTTGCGAAAGTTAAATTTCAACTGTTTACTGTTTTGATGAAATGTTGAAAATCAAGAAGTCCCGACTCATCAGGAATGTCTGTTTTCAACACAAATCCTCCAACACTTCGGGAAAGATATCAACGTTTTCTGGTGCACATTAAATAACTACTCAGTTAGGGTAAAAATTTTATTGAGAATAAATTTTTAGAATTTTGGGCATTAATTAGAGAACGAACATATCTTCCATATTCAACCCGGTATGGGTTGCTGCTATTGTAGCTTAGATACTTTTGATATATATGAACTCAAAACCCAGTATGGGTTTCGTTATATTTTAATTTCATAAAAAACATTGCAAGACCAAATAACTCAACCCATACCGGGTTGTCGGGAAGTTATAATATCATTCAGAGCTACAATAGCGTAACCCATACTGGGTTAATAAAATTCATTAAAGGTGCAAGTCAGGGCTTGACTTAAAGTCAAGCCCTGACTACTACTGATTTAGGTGCGCTTTTTCGCCTCGCCCCCTACCTCTCACCGATTCAGATAGGGGGGCGCATCTGCCTGGGATTTGGAAGTGTTTGCTGGAAGGTTTGGTTGGCAAAAGTGTTTGTCAT
>JAOZRY010001025.1 GCA_029939965.1 Bacteroidales bacterium
TACTAGTGCCCCATCTTAAAAGTATCGCAACTATAATGGCAATTTAAAATTAAATTATAAAAACTAACAATTAATCCACTTATCTCTTGCAAAACCCAAGCAAATACTATATTTAAAGTTGTATGTGTTAGTAAGATTTGTTTTAAGGTGGATTAAATACAAAGGATTTCTTCAATGATAAATTGCCAAGACTTAAATTTTTCGATCAAACTGTCTCAACAGCGAATAGCTCAATCAAAATCTATTTTAGGCAGCTCCGTATTCAACCGCATAATGTGTTTCGCTCTGTATAACCTGGGAGCCAATAGAAGCGATCTCTCTAAAACTTTAGACATGCCTCCCGGCACCGTTAGGTCCACGATCAGAGCTGTTTGCAAGGGTGGTTCGGCTGCTTTTGAGGATCGTAGAAAAAAAACAAAAGGTGTTGTTTCCCCACCCTTACAGCAAATAGAAAAAATATCTGCACATATTGATAAACAATCAACGATAATCAAAATTGGAAACTTTGACGTTAAGATCTCTAAAAACAATCCTCTCCAAACAAAAGTTTTTCTCTTAACGCTACTTAATAACAGTATGCTGATAAATTCTGAGGTTGCAGAAATATTAAATTGTTCAAAGGCACAAGTGTCAAATTATTCCAAAGGAATAAGGCATAATGATATTTTATGCTTGATAGACAAACGCCAGGGACAGAAAAAAGACTATGTTTTAACCGAAAGCATCAGGACTGAATTAATTCAGCAATTTGTTGCCAATATTGTGATAAACCGTTCAACGTCAAGCAGCTACATTTCCAAACAAGTTAATGAAGCTTGTAATACCGACATTGCAGACAGAACTATTCGTCAGCACATATCAAAACTGGGTTTAAATAAAATTAAGCACAGTCTTCCTGAAATACTGAAAGAATTAAAAAAAAATTCAAAAAAATAGTAAATGCATTTTATTTAAGTGAAATTTTTGACTCAAAATCACAGAATACTATAAGTCAGGAGCAAAAAAAGCTGATAGTAGAACGTGGTCAGATGCTTGCCCTTACTCAAGCTGGAATCTCAAATAATGAAATTGCTGTTTATACTAACCGGCATAATAGTACAGTTGCCCGATGGGTAAAAAGAGCTCAAGAGAACGAAAGCCTACAGGATCACAGGAGAAGTGGACGACCAGCAATTTTTACGGAACTTTCTCAACTAAAAATAACAGCATTTTTTTGCCAAACTAATCCGCTCCCAGGTTGCAATACAATATCACTGAAATGGGCGGCTGAATATTTTAACCAGGATCTTTCTTTTCTCGGTTGCACAATCAGCATTTCCAGTATTAGCAGAATTTTGCGTAATCATTCATTGCG
>JAOZRY010001026.1 GCA_029939965.1 Bacteroidales bacterium
GGCTTGCTGGCAAAAATATTAAATCACCTTTTTGCTTTCCAGCTTTACACTAAAAAAATGCTTAGGATTTGTTGGGTTTTGCAGTTGATGTGTTGGGAAAGATTTGTTGGTGTAAATTGCTGATATTGTATTCCCTACGTGAAATAGATTTTTATGATACGATGAGGGTATCCCATCCAGAATGCCAGCAAAAACTTCGAAACGGGTAGTTTCGGGATTGACGGCATAATCGTGCCAGACAATAACACTATTTTCATGAATCAGATGTTTAAAAACCATTTCGGTATCATTTTTTACCATTTCATAATGATGATCACCATCAATAAAAATCAGGTCGTATTTTTGATTGAGAGAAGCAAAATCGAAATTGAGTGAATTGCCACGAATGTGTGTGATGTTTTTTTTGCTTTTTGAAAAAAAGGCGGTGAGTTTAATATACTCTTCGCTCATACCGATTTGGCGCATATCGTCATCCGAAAGATTAAGCGTAGTGCAATGAAGTGCTTTTTCGGCAACGTTAACTACACTTTCGCCACGCCAGGTACCAATTTCAAAATAATTACATTTTTCAATACTTTCTGCCAGATTCATTAGTAAGGCAATATCGGTAGGCAGGGAACCCCCATCGAGAAAGGCAAATGTGGGTATTAGTGAATCGAATTTTGGAAACATAGTTTGCATATCCACAACCGGAAGGCCGTTGCCAAACCTATGTTTTTTTTGCACATATTTATGCCACACACCTTCATCGTCAAGTACATTATTGAGTAGGGAAGGTTGCCCGACAATGAGTTTAAGTGCCCTAAATAGTTTTCTGATTTTCGACATATTAATTTGCTTTCTGTCTTGGCGGCAAATGTATTGTTTTTTAAGAATCGAAAATCAAAAGAAATCAGGCTTTTTCCGTTCGGCTGAAGGCCATCAATAATATTCCGCCAATCAGCATGATTATACTCACAGTAATGGGTAACCATGAAATTGAGCTAATATCCACGTCTGTTCCGAAAAGGCTGAATGTGTTTGAATTGTTCATGGCCATAATGCCAAAAGAGAAAGTTCCGAGGATGCCGAGCACAACAATTATTATACCTGTAATTTTCATAAAATTATTGTTTTTGAGATTTGGTTATGCCAAATATAGGAATATTTTTTTATTCACCAATAATTCATATCCAATTGATTCTAAAATTAGTGTCTTGGAAATTCATAGAATAGTTTGGGCATTAAATGGAGAAGGAGAAAACACATCTCTCCTCTTCAACCCGGTATGGGTTGCTGCTATTGTAGCTTAGATATTTACAATGTAAATGAACTCAAAACCCAGTATGGGTTTCGCTATAGTTGAAATTCACAA
>JAOZRY010000315.1:0-2527 GCA_029939965.1 Bacteroidales bacterium
ACAAACTGTTAATAATTGAAACATGGCTACTCGCAACATTTTGAATCATTTTACAGTTATTAGCCTGTAATATGGACAATATTTCGGGACATTTTTTTTATCTTTTTAACCTTAACTTGATTTTTACTATGGGCTAACCTTTACTAAACATTACTAATTAAATACTTGTAACTATGAAACCAAGCAGGAACATAGAACGAATTCTGGTGATAATAATAGCTTTTATTGTAGTTTTTTTGCTCTTTGAATTATACTGGTTTTTATTGATACCTGTAATGCTGGTATCTGCCGGAATTTTCTCGGAGAAGAAGGCTGCACTAATTGTTGATTTAGTTAGAAAAACCGGAAGCTTTATTACCGGAAAAATAGCGAAGTTTATAATCTTGATGCTTTTCCTTATTATACTTCTTCCGATTGCAATTACCCAAGTAATAATTTCCAAATTATAACAAAAATTCCAAATTTTAGACAAAAAAAAGACCGTATGGGTTAATTCCATACGGTCTTTTTTTGTGTAACAACAGTAGATTATTCAGCCACCACTTCAAATTTTACTTCTGCTTTTATCTCTTTATAAAGATGTATCTTAGCAATGTATTCCCCAATTTCCTTAATGGCATCACCATCAACATCAATTTTCTTACGGTCGATTTCGTGTCCTTTTTCTTTTAGTGCATCCGCAATCTGGATTGCATTAACAGAACCAAAGATTTTTCCAGAGGTTCCTACCTTTGCACCAACTTTTAAAGTAACTTTATTTAACAATTTGGCTTTTGTTTCAGCCACATCTCTAAATTTTTCTTCTTTAAATGATTTTTGTCGTTGTACTTCGGCAAGAACCTTTTTATTAGTTTCATTGGCCAAAATAGCTATACCTTTGGGAATTAGGAAATTCCTGGCATAACCCGATTTCACAGTAACTATATCATTCTCGTATCCGAGATTTTGAATATCTTTCTTTAAAATAATTTCCATAACATACCCTCCTATTTTAATAAGTCAGCTACATAAGGCAACAAAGCAATATGTCTTGCTCTTTTTATAGCTTGTGATACTTTTTTCTGAAATTTCGTTGAAGTACCTGTAATTCTGCGAGGCAGAATTTTTCCCTGTTCGTTTACAAATTTCATCAGGAAATCCCCATCTTTATAGTCGATATACTTGATGCCTGCTTTTTTGAAACGGCAGTATTTTTTCTTTTTTACGTCTACTGCAATGGGCGTAAGGTATTTTATCTCTGAATTTTGTTGTGCCATTTTTCTACAATTTTAAAATTACCAATTATTTTTTTGCTTCACTGGTCGCAGCCTCTTTTGCTTTAACCCTTTTCTTTTCGTTGTAAGCAATAGCATGCTTATCAAGTTTTACGGTGAGAAAGCGCATCACACGTTCATCACGTTTAAGGGTTATTTCCAAATTGGCAATAGTTTCACCTTCGGCCAAATATTCGTAGAGGTAATAAAAACCTGTCGATTTTTTTTGGATTGGGTAGGCGAGCTTGCGCATACCCCATTTCTCCTCATGCACTATTTCAGCCTTGTGCTCTTTCAGGTATTCCTGATACTTAATTACCGTTTCCTTCATCTGATCTTCAGACAAAACGGGAGTTAAAATGAAAACGGTTTCATACTGATTTAACATCTTGAAATTGTTTTAGTTAAATTAATAGTTATTTACTTTTTTTAAAAGTGGGCGCAAAGATAGAATTATTTTCTAAAATCAGAGCACAAAATTACAAACGAAAATATTGCTGTAAAAACCGGGATTAAATTTGTAAATAAGTTGGTTCGGCTGATACCGATTTCGCGGGAAGATATTGCAAAAAAGACAAAAGCCAACGACGACGCAAAAAACGACAGAAGTAACAGTGATGTAATAAGTTCGGTGGTTGGAACAACTGAGATAAAATGTTGAAAATCGAAAATGAAGAATAAGGGCAGAAAATAAACAGCACCAATCAGGTTTTGATAAGCTATTATAAGAAACGGGTTGTATCTGCCGGCCAGTTTTTTTAACAGAACAGAATAAAATACAGCTGCAACCACAGCCAACATAAGCCATGCTACTCCAACCGGTGAAATATTGAGCGAAAAATCTTTTTCGAGAAGCATAAAAAGTACGCCAAAAAATGAAACCGCAAGCCCAAAAACATTGAGCAACGATAGTCGTTCTTTGTAAATAAATAATGCAGCAATAGGTGTAAAAACAGGGATTGTGGCGATTATTACAGCAGTGATAGTTGGCGATGAATACTTAAGCCCATAGTTTTCGCCGAGGAAATAAAGAAATGGATTAAACAAGGCTGAGAGCAAAAAAAGTTTTAAATCATTCTTTTTAATTTTTTTTAAGCGACCAAATTATGTCAATCCCAGAAAAAGCAATCCAGATGATATTATCAGCCGTAACAGTACAATGGTGATCGGTTCATAATAGCCAAGAACAATTTTTGACCACACAAAACTCATTCCCCAAAACACCATTGAGAATGTGATAAATGTATAGTTATAAGCTGGTTTTAATTTCAACT
>JAOZRY010000315.1:2627-4831 GCA_029939965.1 Bacteroidales bacterium
CAATCTTTTTTCCGGCTTTTCCAGATTAAGGTTAACGATCTATCCGCAGATTATAGCTTTCGAGCATTTTCTTCCAGTCCGGTACTTCGATAGCTTCGATCAAATATGGGTTTATTTGTGTAAGAAACTGCAAATTATTGGAAGCAAAACCAAAATAAACCGAATTTACACCACTCGGAATAAGTTCTATTTGATCCGTGAGTTCTTCTTCAAAAATCAGATATGATAAAAGCGGTTCATCGTAAACAATAGCATCAAGATGTCCGGATTCAAGTGCAATCAGAGCATCTTTAAGTGTTTCAAAATTTTTGTGGCGAATATTAACCTCCGATAAATAGGAGGCTGTACTCGAATTACTCACAGTACCAGCCGTAATATTTCGCAAATCATGCATTCCTCTAATGTCAGTTTTAAACTTTTTATATGTAAGAGCCGCTGATATGCTGGCCGTAAAACTGGAAATAATAATTACAGCTGTAAACATCCAGATGATCGAAATTAACCTGCCGGTTCCTGTACTTGGCGACTTATCGCCATAACCAACAGTGGTCATAGTAACGGCCGACCACCATATACCATGACCAAGTCCTTTGATGCCTTTGCCAAATTGTTCCGGATTTTTTTTCCGCTCCACGAGCCATATTAGCGAACCAAAAATAAAAACCACCACAAAAAGCAGTAGGATCACTTTTAAAAAATTAGGCGAAATTAAATTTCTCATAAAAACCATAATATCATTAGCTTCACCAACTTTTACAGCTATTGCCATTTCCGAAATAAAATATGGCTGGGTGAAACCAAATTTTTCCAATCGTTGGGATGTTACGGTTAATGGATTAATACAAAGATCGATATCTCCATTTTCTATTGCTTTAAGTAGCACTCCAAGATCATCGTATTCTACATATTCAAAATCCAAACCCACCTGTGGTGCAATCTGTCCCCAGAGTTCTACACTAATTCCACTATAGGTGTTATCTGTTTTAATAATAAAAGGTGGCGAAGAACGCAAACCAATTTTAATCTTTTGTCGATCAGGAGATTCTTGTGCGGCTGCAAAAGCATGCATTACAACCAAAAAAAACATTATTAGAACGCATACTAAATATTTCATAATTCATTAAATTATTGTTAGCCTCATTAATTTACAAATTGATATACCACGATTTAATTTTTCATTCTAACACAAAAAGTACCCTTAGCTATCCATAAAATTCTGATATCAACATCATACAGTTCCGACCTGATCATTGGGTCGTATTTTATAAACTTATCAAGCTCGATATCATCCGTTTTAAAGGCAACGAGGAAACCCCCATTATCCGACCCAAAATCACCACTTGCAATAAGCCTTCTTTTATAAAAATTTGCTTTGAGGTAGCTTACATGACGCTTTGTAAGCTTTTCAATTTTCTTTTTCGACTCTTCGGCTATCTTATCTTTTAGAGGAACGTACCTGATAAATTGGTATTCGATCATCTCATAATCATCACCTACCGGACATATCCCACCAATATTCACCTCTAATGGATACACTTCAGATTTAAGAAGATTTGCCTTAATGGCCGGATCGGAGTCAGCAATTTTTTGAGCATCTTCTAACGAAGATGCTACCAACACCTGAAAACTTCCCGCACCATGAAATGGCCCGGATGCAAGTACTATCATCTCTTTTGCCAGGCTATCCATATAATCCATGTGCTTTGCCTGTATTGCATCAACCTCCTTCTCAAGCATTTCCGGATGATTTGGATTATTGTTTAAGAACACAAAATATTTCCCTGATTTGCTTTGTGAAAAAGCAACACATACCAAAATCATCAATCCAAATAGTAGAAAAATCTTTTTCATTATTGTTGTAGTTATAATCAATGGTGCGCAAAAATCGGTATTTGTTTTGGGATATGCTGATTTTTGATAAAAAAAATCGTACTGTCAATCTGTTTTCCGGCTTGTTCGGGTTAGGTATTGGGAGCTGGGAGCTTGGAGCTGAGAGATAGAATTTGGTTTTTAAATGGATCAATTAGATGATTGAAGGGAGATGTCAGAAGATAGATGGGAGATGTTAGAAATTAGAAATTGGTTTTTGTTTAGATCAATTAGAAGTTCTCTCATCTATCTCATTCAATCTCGTTGGCTCGTAGTGCCAAGCGGCAGGGATTGGAGTGGTAGCTTGTTGACATGGCGGCTGTGATTTTTGTTGG
>JAOZRY010000316.1 GCA_029939965.1 Bacteroidales bacterium
ATATAACCATCACGAGCCCTGGTATCTATTTTATGCCTGTAAATAAAATGAATGATTTTGAAAAGCTGAGGTATTTATTCCGGAGATTAGTGAATCCTTCAATTGAGTTTTCGTGCACAGACTAAAGAAATTATAACTAAGAACAACTGATTTATCAAAGAAACCTACTTCTATTTACAAGCACTATTTGGGATAATCGGGATTTTTAACAACTTCATAATTGGAAGTAATAATATAATTGGCCAGACGCTTGAGCGAACTTACCATTTTATGTTCCTGAGCAAGCGTAGCCCAACGTACCTCATCCATCTTTTCCTTATTCCGAACATCTTTAGTATGTTTCTTTTTGGTTTGCAAATAGGTGAGGTTAATAAAAAAACGCAAATCAACATTTTCGGCTTTAATGGCATACAGCCCATCCACGATCAGCATATCCACTTCCGCAAAATTGGTAGTAAGTCTGTCAACCTGCTCAGTAACCAAATCAACGCAAGGCATTTCCGAAAATTTGCCTTCTTTGAAATCCCTGATGGTTTGGCGAATTTCATCCCATTTATATTCATCAAATCCAACCACATTTTCAATACCCTGCTTTTCGCGCCATTCGCGTCTTTCGAGGGGATGAGTGTTGTAATAATTATCGGTATGAATGGGTTTGGCAAATATTTTTTCTTTTCTAAGCTGCTTTGCAATACAATGGGTGAGTTCAGTTTTCCCCGATCCTGATTCTCCCGAAATGGCTACAACCATTTTTTGTTTTTTATCGGCTAAAATTATTTCAACAATTTTGGCCGCAGCAAGCTGATGTTTTTCAGTTATTAATAATACATCTCCTAACATATCATTTTAATAATTAGATGGATACTCACAAAAATAAAACACGCGAAATTATAAAATCCCACCTGAAGAGATATTTTGGTTACAAATGAAAATAGCTGTGTTCGAAATCAATAAAAAAATCTGCTTTTGATTTTATCGATTTAACTACTTCATGCTCACGCTCCAACACTTTCAACCTGTATGCGTCCAAATTTTCTTTTTGGCTGTAAACCTGTGCATGACGGGTTTCATCGTAGGTTTGTTCGATCATTACTTTGAGGTTAGCATCTTCAATCAATATTGAATACAAACCATTGACAATCAAAATCTCAACATGTTTAAAATCTGTATGCAACTCATCCACATTTCCATTTATCAAATCCACACAGGGCAGTTGCGATTTTCGGTTGCGCATAAAATCATTGATATTCTGGTTTAATTTATCCCAGTTATACTCATCATATCCAATGCTGTTGAGTCCGTTTTCCATCCGCCATTTGCGCCTTTCGAGAGGTGGAATTTTATAATAATCATCCAAATCAATAATCTTGACTTTAATTTTTCGCTTTTTCAATAATCTTCCTAACACAATCGAAATTGTTGATTTCCCGGTGCCTACTTCTCCAGATATGGTAATTATCATTTTTTCTTTTGGCTCATCCGAACGAATTTCCAATACTTTTTCAAGGATCAGCCTGGCAGCATTTTCGTGCCGCGGCGTAACAGTTATGAGGTCGTTTAACATTATCGTTATAATTTGTTTATCAAACACAATTCACTTCAAGATACTCTCCTTTTAGGAGGATGTGATTATTGCCGTACACTACCAAAGCAATCTTTTCGGACTTACCTGATAAATGCAACTTCACACTTTTCGGAGTTACTTCTATGGCCACCCGATCATTTTGAAACCGTACATTAAACGTAACATTTCTCCAATATTCCGGCAGTTTCGGATTGATGGATAATTTCCCATCACACACCTCTATACCTGCATAAGATTGCAACGCAACCAGTACAGTGCCGGCCATTACGCCTGCATGAATTCCTTCACTTGTTGTACCTCCCTGAATGTCGTTAAAATCGCTTGACAAAGCATCGGTGTAGAGTTCCCAACTTAATTTTCTATCCTCGATTATGTTGGCGAGCCGGGCATGCACAACCCTCGAAAGTGTTGATCCATGCGAAGTACGTCCAAGATAGTATTCGAGATTATTTTTGAGGTAATCAGATTTCAAATGATATCCCAATTTATTGAGAATGGTTGTTACCTCTTTTTCCGGAAGGTTATAAAACATCATCAAGGTATCGGCCTGCTTGGCAACCTTGTAATTGTCGGCAGATTTACCTTCGGCACGAAGCAGACGATCCATACGATAAATATTTCCGTATTTGTTTTTGTAATAATCCCAATCAAGCTCTTCGAGGTCGAAGTATCCATCGTATTGTGCCAGGATACCGTTTTGGATAATAATATTAAGATGATGAGAGATTTCCTTCCAGTAATTCAACTCATCATCCGATAAATTAATATTTGATTTGACCTTGGTTTGCTGATCATTATCAAAAATATCGAGAATGTCAAAAGCACGTTCCATTACCCAGGCCACCATGAGATTGGTGTAAGTATTATCTTTCAAACCACCCTCATCAGTATCGGGATATGATTCGTGGAACTCATCAGGCCCCATCACATTTTTGATGGAGATACGTCCTGATTTTTCATCAATATAAGCTTTACTTGCCCAAAACCTACAAATTTCCAAAAACATTTCAGCACCATAATCTTTGATAAAATCCTTATCGCCGGTAATTTTCAGATACTCCCAAACATTATATGCCACTGCCAGCGAAACATGTCGTTGCAGTGAACTGTAATCATCGCCCCACTCTCCGGTAAGCGGATTGATATGCAATACCTGTGTTTCTTCCCTGCCATCGCTACCACTTTGCCACGGGAACATAGCACCTTTGTAGCCATATTTTTTAGCATATTCACGAGCCTTATCCAACCGGCGATAACGATACATTAACATCGACTTGGCAGTTTCAGGGAAATGCATGGCATAAAATGGAAGGATAAACAATTCGTCCCAAAAAATATGACCACGGTATGCTTCGCCGTGTAAACCACGTGCGGTTATTCCGGCATCAATATTTTTGTTGTTTGGCGAAAATGACACCATGAGATGGTACAAGTGCATCCGCATAAGCTTTTGCGATAAACGGTCGCCTTTGATATTCACATCAATTTCTTTCCAGATTTTCTCCCATTCGTTTTTGCTTTGTTCCAGCATCCACCCGAACGACTCAACGAGCATTGCACTAACTTTTGCTCTTGCAAGAGGTTTCGCGGTATCGTCAAATTTTGATGTGTAAATGGAAACACATTTTTCGATCCTGATTACTTGTTGTTTTTTAAGTTGTACCTCTAAAATGGATTCAACTTTTGCCGATGAAGTTGTGAAGGTAATTTCTGGTTCGATGATATTGTTATCAATGAATGCTTTAATTTTTGCCGCTTCTGCAATTTCAATCCCCGATTGGGTGGTTTCCACACATACCCAACTCAAATTACCTTCAAAACCTTCTTCTTTAGGTTGGAGATGTTGCTGATTAAGCTGCCTGTAACGAGCCACGCCATTGTTGATGATATCCCCGTTAAGGGTAGATTTGATAGTAATATTCCCTTCATAATTAATTGGGGAGATGCTATATTCGATGGATGCGAGGTGCGGATCGGCCATTGATGCCAAACGGCGCGATTGGATTAGAGTTTCTTTTCCATCTTTACTACGAAAAATTAGAACTTTTGATAGCACTCCGGTTTTAAAGTCTATGTTTCTGTATATATCGAGGATTACCGCGTTATTGGGATCGAACCATTCACCCTCATCAATTTTAAAGGTTAGAGGCAACCAGTTTGGAGCATTCACAAAATCTTCGTTTTCGATATCACGATCCGAAATTTTGGATGTTAGCCGATTGTATAGCCCGGCGATGTATGTGCCTGGATAATTGGCTTCCCCGGCATCAACTTCTTCAAAAGCACCCCGAGTTCCAAAATATCCGTTTCCAACTGCAAGTATTGCTTCACGCGATTTTTCATTTTTGGGTTCATAGTTAGTATAGGTTACCGACCAGCTATCTTTTTCCAGTCCGTTTTCAAACCAATCAACAATACCTTTAAAACCAATATCTCCAATATCGCTCACCACAATATCAGCACCATTCAGGCGCAACTCTTTATGATTGTCTTCGCGAGCAATGCCCAGCACCAACCCGAAATTTCCTTTTTTGCCGGCCTGTACTCCCGAAACAGCATCTTCGACCACCACAGACCTATCGTAGGTTACACCCAGATTGTCGGCAGCAACTGTAAAGATATCGGGTTCGGGTTTGCCTTGCAAACCCAAATCAGCAGAAACCACTCCATCAACACGTGTTTCGAAAAGATGGAGAATACCGGCAGATTCGAGCACAACTTTACAATTTTTGCTTGAGGATGCCACACCTACTTTAATTCCGTTGGCAAGCAACTCTTTTATCAACGCCACTGTTGTGGGATATACCTGCACACCATCTCGTTTGAGTACTTCGTTCAAAACCAGATTCTTTCGGTTTCCCAATCCGCAAATGGTTTCCTGTTTAGGGTTATCGGTTGGGTGGCCAAAAGGGATATCAATACAACGATGCTCCAAAAACGACTGCACTCCTTTGTAGCGGGGCTTGCCATCTACAAAAGGCAGGTAGTCTTGTTCGTGGTTAAACTCCTGAAAAAGGGTATCGGTTTTTTGTGCCCACAATTTCAGGAAGTCATCAAACATTTTTTTCCATGCTGCACTGTGTACCAAAGCTGTTTGGGTGATTACACCATCAAGATCAAAAATTACTGCGGAAAATGGATTCATGTTGTTGGGATATTTACTATTGGGTTATTTTTTATTGAAAATATTTGTTACTGCGATATGGATTTCTATGCCCTAATCCAGAAGAGTATGAGCA
>JAOZRY010001027.1 GCA_029939965.1 Bacteroidales bacterium
GAGCGGAGAGCGGAGCGGAAGAAGTGGGGAGATAATGATTAACCAAATAACTATATAATTTACTAACTCAAAAACGAACTCCACAAACAATGAAAAAATATTTAATTATTGCATGGCGAAATCTCTGGCGCAATAAACGCCGGACGATGATAACGATTGCATCTGTATTTTTTGCCCTGTTCCTGGCCTTACTTATGCGCTCGATGCAACATGGTACGTATAATTTGATGGAGAAAGATGCAATTAGAAATTCTACCGGATTTATCCAGGTGCATGCTCCGGGCTATTGGGAAGACAAGACCATCGACAATACTTTTGTTAATTCCCATAAACTTATTACTGAGGTTAATGCTGTCGGAAATATCTCACAAGTCATTCCCCGCCTCGAATCTTTTGCGCTGGCTTCTTCCGGAAATATAACCAAAGGCATTGGCATTGTGGGCACAATTCCTGACATTGAAAACTCAATAACCAAACTCACCAACCGTGTTACCGAAGGGCAGTATTTTATAAGCAACAACGACAACGGGCTGCTCGTAGGCGAAGACCTTGCCAAATATCTTGAAATAAAAGTTGGTGATACTATCGTTTTACTTTCGCAGGGGTTTCACGGAATAACAGCTGCCGGCGAATATCCTGTTAGGGGCATACTTCATTTTCCGGCTCCCGAAATGAACAAGCAACTTATTTACATGACACTTAGTGCTGCACAGTATTTTTATGCCGCTGATAACCGGGTTACCTCCTACTCTATTATGCTCAACGAACCAGATAAACTGGACAAAACTTATAACAAACTTGCAGCAAGTCTGGGAAAGAATTATGAAATTATGCCATGGAATGAAATGATGGTAGAGCTAAAACAACAAATCGAAAGCGACAACATTAGCGGGATATTTATGTTGGCAATTCTTTATGTGGTGGTGGCATTTGGCATATTCGGAACCATACTGATGATGACTCATGAGCGCAGACGTGAATTTTCGGTGATGATTGCCATAGGTATGCAGCGGTACAAGTTAGCTCTCATTGTATTTCTCGAAACCATATACATGGGTTTTATAGGTGTGATAATGGGAGCACTGGGAGCCTTACCCATAGTTTATTATTTTTTCATTAACCCTATTCCGCTCCAGGGCGAAATGGCCAAAGCTATGGAGGAGTTTAATGTTCAACCCATATTACCTTTTGCATTAGAGGGTAGTATTTTCTTTTCGCAAGGAGTTGTAGTATTAATACTCACCACTATTATTGCATTTTATCCGCTCATTAATATTGGCAAATTCAGTTTGATAAATGGCCTCAGAGGCTGATTTACGATTTACGATTTATGATTTGCGATTTGCGATTT
>JAOZRY010000317.1 GCA_029939965.1 Bacteroidales bacterium
GTTAAATAAAAGCACAAAACAATAATAGATTTAACGGGGTAAACTAATTTTCGCACTTTATAAAAGATGCTGATCAATCCGGGTTTAATAAAAAAAAATGGTGATAAGGGTAAAACCTCTATAAAGAAGTTATTTTTGTACCCATAACAAATTTCTAAACCAAAATTAAAATACTGATGAAAAAGTTTATTTCCATTTTTACTATTGTATTTCTATCGCTCACGTTTGCCAATGCTCAAAACAGCGAGCCTCTCTGGATGCGTTATCCTGCCATTTCACCCGATGGAAAAACTATTGCATTTAGCTACCAGGGCGATCTTTTTAAAGTTCCTGCTACCGGAGGAACTGCTGTTCCTCTTACCATGCACACTGCTTACGACTATATGCCTGTATGGTCGCCCGATGGGAAGAAAATTGCTTTTGCTTCTGCACGTTATGGCAATTTCGATGTTTTCCTTATTTCTTCTGAAGGTGGTAAAGCCAGGCGTCTCACCGATTTTTCGGGGAGGGAAGTTCCTAATAGTTTTACTGCCGATGGGAAAAGTGTTATTTATTCGGCTTCAATTCAGGATGTGGCCGATAACCAAATGTTTCCTTCAGGGGTTCTGTCCGAGCTTTACCTTGTTTCCACAAATGGAGGAAGACCTGATCAAATTCTCTCAATTCCTGCCGAAAAGGCGCGAATGAGTAAAGATGGAAATATTATAATTTTTCAGGATCGAAAAGGTTTTGAAAATAGCTGGAGAAAGCATCATACATCCTCAGTGGCAAGGGATATTTGGAAATACGATAAAAGTAAAAATTCGTACATTAAACTTACCGGGTTTGAAGGTGAAGACCGAAACCCGGTTTTTAGTAATGATGAGAAAAAGATTTTTTACCTAAGCGAAAAATCAGGATCATTCAATATTTGGGAGAAACCCCTGGAAAGTCTCATGCCCTTTGAAAAACAAATTACGACATTTGAGAATCATCCCGTAAGATTTTTGTCGGTGGGCGAAAACAACAGGTTGTGTTTTGGGTATGATGGCGAAATTTATATAAAGGATGAACACAAAGAGCCTGTTAAAATAAAAATAGTTGTTTTGGTAGATGACAAAGAAAACCCGGTTGATTTTGAAAAGAAAAATAATGGTGCTAAGGAAATGGCTGTTTCACCCGATGGAAAGGAGATAGCCTTTGTTTTGCGTGGAGATGTGTTTGTAACTTCGGTTGGTTTTGCAACCACAAAAAATATTACAAAAACTCCCCAACAAGAAAGATCAGTTTCTTTTAGCCCCGATGGCCGTAAACTGCTCTATGCCGGCGAACGCGATGGTAGTTGGAATGTTTACGAAACATCAATAGTTCGCGAAGAAGACCCCAATTTTTCGAGGGCAACCTTGTTGGATGAGAAGCCTGTGATTGCAAGCCTTGATGAAGAATATCAACCTCACTATTCGCCCGATGGCAAAGAAGTGGCCTATCTCGTAAACCGCGAAACCTTAAAAGTAATTAACCTTGCAAGTGGTATTACCCGCACCATTTTGGATGGAAAATATAACTATTCTTATGTTGATGGCGATCAATGGTATCAATGGTCGCCCGACAGCAAATGGTTTCTGGTTTCTTTTTCACCCAATAGTGCTTTTATGAACGATGTGGGGTTGGTAAATGCTGATGGATCAGGCGAAATTGAGAATTTAACTTTGAGTGGCTACTACGACAATTTACCCAAATGGATGATGGATGGTAATATGATGATATGGTTTTCTGATCGTCAGGGTATGCGCAGCCATGGAAGCTGGGGAGCACAAAATGATGTGTATGCTATGTTTTTTAACCGTGAAGCATGGGATAAATTCAAGCTAACCGAAGAAGAGAAAAAGCTTATTGAGAAGGAGGAAGGTGAAGATGAAAATGGTGAAACCAAAGAATCGGACAAAAAGAAGGGTAAAAAGAAGAAGGATGAAGATGTCGACGAGGAAGAAATCAAGCCCTTGGAGTTAGATATTGAAGATGCCGAAGACCGTAAAGTGCGGCTAACCATTAATTCATCTTCGCTTTCTGATGCCATTGTTACCAAAGATGGGAAGAAATTATATTACCTCAGCAAGTTTGAAAAGGGTTACGACCTTTGGATGAAAGATTTGGTGAAGAATGAAACCAAATTGGTTTTGAAACTCGAAGGTGGGGGTGGAGCCCTTCATTTGGATAAGGATGGGAAAAACCTCTACATGGTTTCGGGTGGTAAATTTATTAAAGTGAGTACCAACGACAATAAAAAGAAGGTGATTACCTATCAGGCAGAGCAATTCCTTGATCTTCCTGCCGAACGCGAATATATGTTTGAACATGCATGGCGGCAGGTACGAGAAAAGTTTTACGATCCAAATTTGCAAGGTGTGGATTGGGAATATTATAAAACGGAATACCAGAAATTTCTCCCATACATAAATAATAATTTCGACTTTGCCGAAATGCTTAGCGAAATGCTTGGAGAGTTAAATGCTTCGCACACCGGCTCCGGGTATAGATAT
The DNA here is from genome assembly GCA_029939965.1 of Bacteroidales bacterium. GTDB lineage: Bacteria > Bacteroidota > Bacteroidia > Bacteroidales > 4484-276 > SABY01. The sequence continues at coordinate 2,520 of JAOZRY010000317.1, forward strand.
TCTGAAAAATCCGGAGATAAAACCGCCAGTCTTGGTATTTTGTTCGATTGGAGTTTCGATGGCGATGGAATTAAAATAGTTGAAGTTTTAAACAAAGGCCCCTTCGATAATTCAAAATCTAAAGTTGAAGAGGGTCATATTATCGAAAAACTAAATGGGGAAACAATTACTGCCAATAAAAGTTTTTTTGGTTTGCTTAATCACCAGGCCGGAAAACCAATGTTGGTTTCGCTGTTTAGCCCTGAAACCGGGGAGCGTTGGGACGAAATTATTAAGCCGATTTCTTATGGAAAGTATAACCAGCTTTTATACGAACGTTGGGTAGAAACACGCAAACAATTAACAGAGGAGTTATCGGGAGGACGGCTGGGTTATGTGCATGTGCGTAGCATGGCAAGCCAGAGTTTCAGGGAGGTGTATTCTGAAATTTTGGGTAGAAACCACGAGAAGGAGGCCATTATTGTAGATACTCGTTTTAATGGTGGCGGATGGCTACACAACGATCTGGCTATTTTGCTTAGTGGCAAAAAGTATGTGGAACTTTGGCCCAACGGCAAAAAATTTGGCCACGAACCCATGAATCAATGGACTAAACCTTCGGCGGTACTCATGAGCGAAAGCAACTATTCCGACGCACATTTTTTTCCATATACCTACACTACACTCAAAATTGGTACTACCATCGGAATGCCTGTTCCGGGAACTGCTACAGCAGTTTGGTGGGAAACATTGCAGGATCCGACTTTGTATTTCGGAATTCCGCAAGTGGGAATTAAAGATGCTGATGGCAATTATCTGGAAAATCTGCAACTTGAACCCGACATTAAGCAAACCCTCGATTATGATGTGGTTGTTACCGGTCGCGATCAACAGTTAGAATCGGCGGTGGGTTATTTACTTGGTGTAATTGATCAGGATTAGAAGAATACTTATTGTAAATAAAAAATCCCTGTTGTGGTGTAAACCGCAACAGGGATTTTTTTATATCTCGCTCCACAAAACAATTAGGCTCTTAAAAAACCACTAACGCTAACATGTTAACGATGTTAGTTTCCCGTTTGCGGTTTCAATAATAAATCGACAATAAAAAATAATAAATTGAATTAATTTCTATCCATACAGTTTAAATCATCAAAAGCTACTTCCAGTCTTTTTACTATGCTAACTTCACATTCGCGTAGCCATTTGCGTGGATCGTAATATTTTTTGTTGGGTTTGTCATCGCCATCGGGGTTTCCGATTTGCCCCTGCAGATAGGCATCATTTTTCTTATAATAATCCATTACACCTTCCCAGGCGGCCCATTGTGTATCGGTGTCGATATTCATTTTGATGGCACCATAACCAATGGCTTCACGGATTTTTTCTTGTGGAGATCCAGAGCCACCATGAAAAACAAAGTTTACAGGGTTAGCTTCTGTATTGAATTTATTCCGGATATATTCCTGAGAATTTTTGAGGATTACAGGTTCCAATTTCACATTACCGGGTTTGTAAACACCATGAACATTTCCAAAAGCGGCTGCTATTGTAAAACGATGACTTACTTTCATCAGCTCTTCGTAGGCATAAGAAACTTCTTCGGGCTGAGTATATAGTTTTGAACTATCTACATCGGTATTATCCACCCCATCTTCTTCACCACCTGTAATGCCAAGCTCAATTTCGAGCGTCATATCCATTTTGCTCATCCGTTGTAAATATTTTTTACAAATGGCAATGTTTTCTTCGATAGGTTCTTCGGAGAGGTCGAGCATGTGCGAGCTATACAGTGGTTTGCCATACTGCTTATAAAATTTTTCGCCTTCATCAAGCAGACCATCGATCCAGGGTAATAGTTTTTTGGCCGCATGATCAGTATGAAGAATTACAGGCACACCATACAATTCAGCTAACTTGTGAACGTGCAATGCTCCAGTTACAGCTCCTGCAATGGCCGATTGTTGATTTTTGTTCGACAAGCCTTTGCCTGCATAAAAAGCGGCACCACCATTCGAAAACTGAATGATTATTGGTGAATTAACTTTAGCGGCAGATTCCATAACGGCATTAATCGAATCTGTTCCTACCACGTTTACAGCCGGAAGAGCAAAATTATTCTTTCCAGCTATTTCAAAAATCTTTTGTACATCATCTCCCGAAACAACTCCGGGCTTTACTACATCTAATACTTTATGTAACATATTTGTTGTTGATTTAAAATTTGATAAAAATATTTTTCGAGCGGCAAAGGTAAAACTATTTGCACATTGTAATTTCTCTTCAATCTTATCTTATTGTTAATGTTAGGGTTTGTT
>JAOZRY010000318.1 GCA_029939965.1 Bacteroidales bacterium
AATTGTTCGCCCAATTCAATCCAGCGGCCATGAACTTTCTTACCCCACGAATTTGAGAAAGCTGTAAGGGTTTCAATTCTTTCTGATTTTGATAGTTTTTCAATTACATGGATAATCGAATCCTGCTGTTTTATCATTTCACTTTCGAGTTCATTTTGTAACATCTGAATATCTTCGATCATGTAAGAGTATTTTACATTAGCAAAATTAGAAACAAAGTTAAAAACCCACCACATAGAATCCCAGGAAAATTTATTTATATCCCCAATGGTAAATGGCTCGGGAACAGATGTGTTTCCTACAAAAATAGGAACATAACAGGTAAAGTATGTATCGTCAACACCAAACCAGCAAATACCACCAACATCATCGGGCAACCAGGAACGCATTTGTCCGATGAACGAAAAACATGTGTTGTAGGTTGAAATGGGGCGTTCCCACGAATATCTTTTCCCTTTCTCATCATCCCAGTATAAAGGTCTCCAACGATTGGGTGTTCCAAAAGGTCCGGCATCCAAACCCTTTGTCATGTCGATTTCAGTTCCTTCGTAATGATCGCGAACCAAATCCATTACATCCGTTAAAGCTAACTTTTCATCGGGTTTAATCCACAAAGGATACCTTTCGGCACCCTGAACTCCACGATGATAATCAGAAGATAATTGTTTGGAAGGAGCAGATCTTCTGAAAAGGCTCCACACACGCGACTCACAATATTTCAGGCGATCGGGAGTAGTGGGATTATAAGCCTCATTGAACCGGAAGGGCTCTCCGGATTTCGGATCATAATAACCTTTTTCCGTAGCAAAGCTGATCACATTTTCGGAGTAGATACAATTTTCGGGATCATCCATCGGAAACTCTCCAATACGCGCCATATTTGCATGGGCTGAGATCATACCGTCAGGTATTTTCATTGCCACCCAAACAGCTCCCTCACCTCCTTCACCGGTTCCGACCATCTCAAGTAGCCAGGCCTCATTTGGATCGACCAGCGAAAACGATTCTCCTTCGCTGCCATAGCCATATTGCTCAACAATCGAAGTAATCACCTCCACAGCTTCACGGGCAGTTTTTGCTCTTTCAAGCGCCAGGATCATCAGATGCCAGTATTGCAAATATTTACTGTGATTCCATAATTCTTCCCTTCCTGTAAAGGTAGTTTCACCTACGGCAAGTTGATGCTCGTTCATCTGGAAACCAACAACTGCATAAGTATGTTGAACCTGATGGATTTTTCCTTCTACACTATTGCGGCCACTTTTGTACGAAATAGAATCGTTGGGTTTGTGATCGGCAGCAGGTTTGTTTGAAAGCTTGTATAACCATTCTCCATCGTTGGTGTAAACCAAAAATGCAGAACCATCGTCAGATGCTCCTTTGGTAACAATTAGATTTGTGCAGGGGAAAAGTGTTACCGGTAATATTGCTGTTAACAGCAGTAAAAAGAGTTGTCTCATCATTTTATATGAATGTGTTATCATATTAATACTCTGCAGCATATTTTATTTTTCGCTTTACACCGTTAAAATAAATTTCTAATATGTTGTTTTAATTTCACGGGGTGAACCCTGTTAACCAAAAGCACAAAACGATTGTACATTTAACAGTGTTTACATTTTCTGTTCTTTTTGAAAGATGCCTATTCTGCAATGAAAAACTTCTCCATTGTTCTTGTTTTGCATCAACGATGTATTTTAATGACCGTCGCCTATTACTTTAAACTGGTCGCCGGTTTCTTTAATTATCCTACGATACCAGTCTTCACCATATCCGGGTTGATTCACGTTAGGGTTTTGTTGTCCCGGATTTGGTGTTTTAATGTTGCCATCCATAAATTTCATAAAAAGATATTTATAAAAATCTTTCCATTCGTAAGTAACCCTGTCGCCAGTGTGGCTCGAATAATCGGTAAGGAAGTTTACGGCAAGGTTTGGATTTTTATCATAAAGTTTTTTGGCCATATCATCGATCATGGGTGTAAGGGTAACAAATTCATCTTCATAAGCATGAATTTTGTCAGCAACTTCGGGGTAAATGTAGCTCCAGCGAGTGTAGGTAAAATTGGTTACCTGGTTGAACACCCAAAATGCTGCATCATCCGACCAGCGCATCATGGCGCCATTACCTCTTTCCATGGTACTTGGTGCGCTTGTCATACTACAATACATTGGCATATAAACCGAACAGGAGGCATCATCAACACCAAACCAAAAAATTCCACCTATAGGATCGGGAAGCCAGTTGCGCATTTGGGCCACAAACGAAAATCCGGTTTGTTGAGTGGCGGTTGCTCTTTCGTTGCAGTAGTTTTCGCCATCAACTTTCCAGGTGAGCGGACGCCAGCGGTAAGGTTTACCAAACGGGCCGGCACCCATATCTTTGCTCATATCCAATTCAGTGCCTTCGAGATGGTCGCGCATAAATTCAAACATATCTTGTACACTTACCTTTTGGTTGGGTTTCACCCACAAAGGCATACGGTTAGTAGCATATTTATCGGTATTTTCTTCGCCATTGGCCAGCTTTTTACCGTGTTCAATATTTCCTTTGGCATATTCCCAGTACTGATTCATGCCATCAGTTACATCATTAAACATTGTCCAAACACGAATTTCACAAAAACGAGCCCCACCAAAACCAACTGGTGCATAAGTATCAGAGAAACTAAAGTTTTCGTCTTTACCAACAAAAAGTCCTTTGTTGCGGGCAAATGCAATTACATCAGCAGCATAGATTGTTTCAATATTTTTGTTTTTCAAAAATTGGTCGAAATCATCAGAAGTTACAGAAGTTTTTCCGTTGGCGAGCGGAAAAGTGGTAATACGTGCCTGGTTAGCATGGCCACAAACATATCCGTCAGGCACCAATCGTGCTACCCAAACAGCACCTTTACTTCCGTTGCCTTTTCCTATAAGTTCCATAATCCAAACTTCGTTGGCATCGGCGATTGAGAAAGATTCGCCAGAGCTGTAATATCCGTATGTTGAGGTGAGATAGTGAAACATCTTAATGGCTTCACGGGCATTTTTTGCTCTTTGCAGTGAAATGTAAATGAGGGATCCGTAATCGATTATAGCACCTTCCTGACTTCCTAATTCTTTAAGTCCGCCATAGGTAGTTTCGCCAATCGAAACCTGAAATTCATTCATGTTTCCAACCACATTGTATGTTTGAGAAGCTTGTTCGATCTTGCCAAGCAATTTTCCGGTGTCCCATTCATACACATCCATCATAGTTCCTTCGGGCCAGGTGGCTGCTGACCAGTGATAAAGCTCACCATACAAAACGTGTGAGTCGGCGGCATAGGAAATCATGGTTGAGCCGTCTGTTGATGCTCCTTTTGTAATTAGGTAATTTGTACAGGCATTGGCTGAGTTAATAATTCCTGTTACCATTAAAAAGATGATCGAAAAATGTACTGCAATTTGTTTATTCATTTGTTATGATTTTATTAGTGATTTGTTTCCAATTATTTAGTATAAATAATTTATCGGCCACAAAAATAATAGAATTGAGAAATAAAAATTAAAGAGATGTGTTTTTTGGAATGGATTGGCAAAAAAAAAGAGGCTGCCAAATTAATGACAGCCTCAATAAATACCGAAAATCCTTTCTTTGCCCCCCTCTTCAAAACTGTATTTCATTAGAATTGCTTTCGCATGTATCCGTAAGGAGAATTACAAGTTAGAATAAGTTAAAATACAAGCATGATAAAAATCAACAAAAACTTTCTAACAGACACACTCCGGTATTTGTTAATCTAAAAAACCCAATCATTATGAAAACCTTATCTTTAAATGTTAATATCCAGTAGTAATAAAATTAAACAATGAACGAACTTAATACATTTCTATCAGGAAATACATTGTTGTTTTTTGTTTCTGGTACTATAAAAACTTTTGACAAAAATACATGGCTTTTCGCTCTTGCTTAAGACGTAAAAAGCGTATTTTTAAAATTAGGTAAAAACACCTATATGCTGAAAACAATCAAAATTGAATCGACTTAAAGTAACACCGTTGAATAGGTGTTTCCGGCAATAATAGCATTAACGGCATTCAGAAGCTCTCCACGCGAAGTATTAATTAACAGATAGGCTGATGCTCCTGCTTGGATAAAAGGAATAACGAACTCCTTTTCAAGATAATAGTGCATGGCTATGATCTTGGCTTTGGGTGATATTTTACGCAATTCCATTATAAGCAACCTGCTGTTAGTCTTTGTGGTAGTAAAATCAACAATGACAATGTCAGCGTTTTCTATTAACCTTACAGCAGGCGTATTTAATTGATTATTATAGGGGAGATATTCGGTTGTAAAACCAAACTCCTCGAACAGTAAATCACCGATCAAATGCTTCGTTGCTATGTTATTTCCAATAATAAATGTCTTCATTTTTTTTGGAAGAATTATGAAAACAAATATAGTGTGGATAGAAAGTAAATTTTTGGGCTAAAATACTTAGATTGGTGTAGGTAGAAATACTTATATTGGTAAGCTGATTAATGTAGGGTTGTAAATAAATGTTTGATGAATAACAAAAAATGTTATTCATCATTTTCGGTAAGGCCATTTTCGATGGCAAACTTCACAAGACCTGCAGTATTTCTTGCGCCGGTTTTTTCGAGCAGATTTCTTCGGTGAGCATCAACAGTTCTCACACTAATGAAGAGCTTTTCGGCAATTTCAAAGTTTGTATATTCCTGAACGATATGTTTTAATACATCTTTTTCGCGTCGTGTAAGGGGCACGGGCTCACCAGCTAATTTATCATGTTTGGGTTTTTTTGTTACCATATCATGCA
>JAOZRY010001028.1 GCA_029939965.1 Bacteroidales bacterium
CGTACGTGGGCTTACAGCCTACGCCGGCCAACAAAAATATCAGCCGCCACTTGCGACAAGCTACCACTCCAATCCCTGCCGCAGTTATACCATCTGTGTTCGGCTGGCATATTTTTCAAATTTAAGGGTAGAGCGTTTCATTACCTTGCCACCCTATCCAGAGGCCTTAATAATGGAGTTTTCCTGCTCACAATAAATAGCAATTTATCTCCATTCAAAGTAAAACTTTTCCTATTTTTGCGATATTCAATACTTGAAACACAACAAATGGCCAATCCCAAAATTACACTATCAAACAACGAACACCGCAACAAAGCAGTGGTAAGCCTTGTGTTTGAAAAAGATTATTCGATAATCAACAAGGTAAAAAGCCTTTCCGGGGCAACCTGGAGTCAGAGCCGGAAGTTTTGGTACATACCCCGCGAACGATTCAATTTAAGTAAAGTTTTTAATACGTTGAAACCTGTGGCATATCTGGATTATTCAGCTTTAAAAACAAATACTCAAAAAGCCAACCCGACAAAACAAATTGCCAAACCTGCTACCAAACCGAGCGTAGAAATACCTGTTAAGTACATAAATTTATTGGAACAAAAACGGTATGCCGAAAATACCAAAGCCATTTACCTGAGCTATTTTGCCGACTTTATCCGAAATTTTATAAATAGAGAACTTTCCGGCATTTCGAAGGAAGAAATTAACAACTACATTCTTAAATTGATCAGGGAAAAAAATATTTCATCGAGTCAGCAAAACCAGCGGATAAACGCCATCAAGTTTTATTATGAGAAAGTATTGGGCAAACAAAAGGAGTATTACGATATTGAACGGCCAAGGTTGGAGAGTAAACTTCCGGATATTTTGAGTAAAAATGAAATAGCATTAATGATTCAAAAAACAGAAAACATTAAACACAAAACCCTTATTGCACTTATTTATTCTTGTGGTTTACGACGAAGCGAGGCAATTAACCTTAAAATAAAAGACATTGACTCAAACCGAATGTTAATTAAAATACGAGAAGCAAAAGGTAAAAAAGACAGGTATGTACAATTGGCATCTTCAGTTCTAAAACTTCTGCGAACATATTACCAATCAGAAAAACCACAAGAATATGTTTTTGAAGGACAGAAAAAAATGCAATATAGCCCAACAAGTATAGTTAAAAATGTTAAAAATGCTGCCAAAAGAGCCGGAATTACTAAACAGGTTTATCCACACATTTTACGACATAGCTTTGCCACACACCAACTTGAACAAGGCGTTGATCTGAGATTTATACAAGAATGGCTCGGACATAAAAGCACAAAAACTACCGAACGATATACTCATGTAACAGAAAAGAGTT
>JAOZRY010000016.1:0-11682 GCA_029939965.1 Bacteroidales bacterium
ATAGAAGCGAGCAAATGTATTTGAAGTTTGGTTTCATCATTTTTACTTTTATTTTGCAGTAAAGTTAAAAATTATTGGCCATTCTTAAAACAACATTATTATTAAAATAGCTAAATATTGAGAAATGCTTACCACGTTTTAGTATCGATGAAAAAAAATGTGAGCATTTTTGCTTTGTAGTTTTAACAGCCAAAAAAGAGTGTTGGAAAAACTCAGGATTTTGAGTATCAGATTTTTCTATTCCCTAACCTGAACAAGCCAGAAAAGAGATTTATTGAAGTATAAATAATTTACTGATTTTGAAGTTGTTTTTTTGGGCGGCTACGGGCTTTCCGTTTGTAGTTGTTTCATGCCGGCTGGTTTTTTGTAGGTGGTGCGGGGGCTTCCTTCGTCAGCCGCCACCCACCAACAAAAATCACAGCCGCCTCCCATATTATTGGGATCAACAATCTACCACTCCAATCCCTGCCGCTCGGCACTACGAGGCAACGAGATTAAATGAGTTTGGTTGTCAATCTTTTCGCCATCTTTATCAAGTCGTGTAATATCTTGCCAAAAACAACAAGAATATTAGAAATAAGATACTAATTGTCGCATTGCCGTAAGGTTAATAAATTGCGTTTTGCTAATTCATACAATATTTGTACTAAACAGTCTTTGCAAGAAAACTCAATACGATCGAGAATAAACATATCTCCTGTTACTCGTAAGCTGTGAGTAAAGGCTTGTAATTTCAATTTAAGTCTTAAATTTGTAAAAAATTGGATTATGCAAAAAATACTTGAGAATAAACTACAAGACTTACGAATAATATGTTCGGCTCTTGGAGTAAAAAGACTTTATGCTTTTGGTTCTGTCGTTTCTGATAAATTTAACCCTGAAAGCGATATTGACTTTTTAATATCATTTGCGGATAGATTGTCGATAGAAGAATACACTAATAATTATTTTGCATTGCATTATCGATTACAAGATTTATTTCAGCGGAAAATCGACTTAGTAACAGAAAGGACATTATCAAATCCTTATTATATTGAAAGTATTGAAGAATCAAAGCAATTGATTTATGAAGTGTGAATTAAAGAAATACTTATTTGACATTAAAGTATCCATCGATTCAATCTTTGAATATTTAGGGGATAAACGTAACTTTTTTGAATACCAACAGAATAAATTGTTGCGCAGGGGAATCCTAAACTTGCAAAGAAAATCATCCTGAATCTCCTGAAATCATCAACCAGATAAGAATTAACTGATGTTTTCGTGGAGTATTAAAAAACCATTCATACATGTTAAAACATATTCCGGTTTTATTTCTATTTATGTTATTGTTTTCGTGTGTACCTCAAACAGAACCTGGATTGGCTGTGGTTTCAGGGATTTATACCGGAGCTGAGGGTAACATTTTGAAGCTCGTTGAACTCCAAACACAACGTGTAATTATTATTGATTCTGTAAAAGTGGATCAAAGTGGGAACTTTGAACTTTCAACTGTTCCTGCTGAAAAATGTTTTTATCTTCTTCAATTAAATAACCATCAACCAATTACGATTGTTTTAGACAAATATGATACGATAAATATTGTGATGGACACATCTACTATTTCACAATTTTACCACCTCGAAGGAAACATTGATTCTAAACTCCTAAAAGCATATTACCTCAAAACAGGCCAATTAAAATCAGCTATTGATTCGCTCAGAAATGTCTTGTTCGATAATCAACACCTTAGGGGTTTTCATGAAATAAAGCACAAAATTGATATTGATCTCGAAAACCTGTTGGATGATCATAAGAATTTCACGAAAGAATTGATCCATAACAATAAAGAGGAATTGGCCACTATTCTCCTTATTAATCAAACATTTGCCGGAGAACAACTTTTCAAAATTGATGATGCTCTGGATTTATTTTTAGAAATCGATACCGTCCTGATAAAAAAATTCCCTGGCAATAGCCATGCAAAAGAGCATCATACACGTGTAAACATTGCCATCGAAAGAAAGGCTGAACAAGAAAAGGCAAAATTGAGAGTGAGCAAGGGGAAAGTTTTCCCTGAAATAAATTTGCCTGATGTAAATGGAAATCAAATTAAAGTATCTGATTTTAAGGGGAAAAATGTGATTGTATTTTTTTGGGCATCATGGTCGCCCGAATGCAGAGCCGATCTACAGCAGTTAAAGAAACTTTACCGGGATTGTGAAAATGAAACTGTAGAAATATATGCTGTATCATTAGATGTAAAGGAAAAATACTGGAAATCGGCTATTGAGATTGAAGAAACAAAATGGATAAACGTTTTGGATATTTATGGCATGAATGGTTCAATCGGCAAATTATTCAACCTGAATGGGAAACTACCCTATTTTTATTTAATTGATAAAGATGGAATTATCCACACAGGAACCGATGATTTCACCATTTTAAAAAATGGATTGAACAAATTGATATCATCATCAAAAAATAATTCCAAAGTCAAAGGATAACATCCCAACTTTTCTTTGCTTATTTTTGTGTGCAAATCAAGAACTCAAATTTGGTGAACAACAAGAAAATATATTTTGCATCCGATTTTCATTTTGGTATTCCTACACCTGAAAAAAGCAAAATAAGGGAAGCCATGTTTATTCGTTGGCTCGACTTTATTAAAAAAGATGCTCAGGAAATATTTCTGATGGGCGATCTTTTTGATTTCTGGTTCGAATATGGTACTGTGATACCCAAAGGCTATGTGAGGCTGTTCGGAAAATTGGCAGAAATTGTTGATGGTGGAATCCCAATCCATTTTTTTAGGGGTAATCACGATATGTGGGCTTTTGATTATCTCGAAAAAGAAATCGGCATCACCCTGTACCGCAAACCTGAAATTCGCGATTTTAACGGCAAGCGTTTTTTTCTCTCCCATGGCGATGGACTTGGGCCGGGCGACACCGGATACAAATTCATCAAGTATGTTTTCGAGAGAAAGATAAACCGTTTTCTGTTCAACTGGATTCACCCTGATATTGGAACAAGGATGGGTTTATACTGGTCGCGGCGAAGCAGATATGCCAACGAAGCTACAGAAGCCAAAGAAAAAGAAGCTGCGTTAATAAAAGAGGTGGACAAATCGCGTTTGGCAATATTCTGCCGCGAAATGTTGAAAAAAAACCCATCGATAAATTACTTTGTATTCGGGCATTGGCATATTTCCATGCAACATCAAATTACACCTGATTCATACTACATCCATCTTGGAGATTGGATAAAACATTTTAGCTACGGCGTATTTGATGGAAAGAAATTTGAGCTCAAAAAATTTGAAGCGAAATAATTCTCTAAACAAATTTTTCAATCAGTTCAACTAATCTCGTAGAATAACCCACTTCGTTATCATACCATGCCACCACTTTAATCAACTTGTTTTTTTCGCCAAGAACTGCTGTAAGGCCTGCATCAAACACAGCCGAATGAGTATTCCCAATCACATCCATACTAACAATAGGATCCTCAGTATATTCAAGAATTCCTTTCATATCTCCAGCAGCAGCTTCCTTAAATTTCTGGTTGATAGCTTCGATACTTGTTGGCTTTCGCAAATTACAAGTAAGGTCGGTAAGGGAACCATCAGGAACGGGTACACGAATACCTGCACCACCCAGATTGTTTTTGAGATGAGGGAAAATTTTAGTGGCAGCTTTGGCCGCTCCAGTGGTTGTGGGCACAATCGAAAACGCTGCAGCCCGGCCACGTCTGAGGTCTTTATGTGGCGAATCGAGCAGATGTTGATCCTTGGTATAAGAATGAACTGTAGTAATAAAGCCTTTTTCAACACCCCAGTTATCATTCAGGATTTTAATAAGAGGAGCCACATTATTAGTTGTACACGATGAATTACTAATAATGCGATCGGCTTTAGAAATCAGGTGATCATTCACCCCCAATACAATGTATTGCACCCCGTCAACTTCTCCTTTTGCAGGCGCCGAAATCACAACCTTTCCGGCACCGGCTATCAGGTGCTTCTCTGCATCTTCTTTTTTTACAAAATTACCCGTCGATTCCACTACAACATCAATATGGAGGTTTTTCCATGGCAAATTTTCAGGCTTCCGAATATTGTAAACTTTTACTTTATGATTGTTAATAAACAGATGATTTTTATCATGTTCAACCACACCGGGAAATCTCCTGTGAACTGAATCATATTTCAACAAATGACATAATGTATGTGTATCAGCCAGATCATTTATTGCAATCAACTCCAAATTTTTATTGTTCTGCATTTGTCTGCAAAAAACTCTACCGATCCTTCCAAAACCATTTATTGCAACCCTGATTTTTGTCATAATTCAATTGATTTTTATACTTTTGCGTACTTTAATTTCTGAATGCGCCAAAAGTAAAAAAATAGCACATCAAAAGATTACAAACTATTTTACAAATTATAATAAATACAGTTTTATTACAATGGAACACGTTAACAAATACATCGAAGAAAACAAAGACCGGTTTTTAGAAGAGCTTTTCGATCTGATCAGAATTCCATCTATCAGCTCACAAACCGAACATAAAGAAGACATGGTTAAGACTGCCGAAGAGTGGAAAAAAATCATCCTCTCTGCCGGTGCCGACAAAGCCGAAGTAATGCCTTCAGCCGGAAATCCGGTAGTATATGGCGAAAAATTTATCGATGCGTCAAAACCTACTGTTTTGGTTTATGGCCATTATGATGTTATGCCGAGTGACCCGATTGACCTGTGGAACACAAAACCCTTTGAGCCTGTTGTAAAAGATGGGAAAATTTGGGCACGTGGAGCCGATGATGATAAAGGCCAGGCTTTTATGCATGCCAAAGCTTTTGAATTAATGGTGAAAACCGATACGCTGCCTTGTAATGTAAAATTTATGATTGAAGGTGAGGAAGAAATTGGTTCGCCGAGTTTGAGTAAATTTTGTGAAGAACACAAAGATTTGCTCAAAGCAGATATTATCCTGGTTTCTGATACAGGTATGATTGCTCCTGATATTCCATCTATTACCACAGGTTTGCGTGGTCTTGCCTACATGGAAGTTACAGTTACCGGGCCCAACCGCGATCTTCACTCAGGACTTTATGGCGGTGCAGTAGCCAACCCAATTAATATCCTCACAAAAATGATTGCCTCGTTGCAGGATGAGAACAACAAAATTACTATCCCCGGTTTTTATGATGATGTAACTGAAGTTTCGGCAGACGAAAGAAAAGAGATGGGAAAAGCTCCATTTAACGTTGAGGAATACAAAAAAGCAATCGACATTGCTGATGTTGAAGGTGAAGCAGGTTTTTCGACCATGGAACGTACCGGAATAAGACCCTCGTTAGATGTTAATGGCATTTGGGGCGGTTATACCGAAGAAGGAGCCAAAACAGTAATTCCATCAACAGCACATGCTAAAATTTCGATGCGCCTGGTTCCTAATCAGGATCATCTTAAAATTTCTGAATTATTCCAAAAACACTTCGAAAGTATTGCACCAAAAAGCGTAAAGGTAAAAGTTGAAGCCCTTCATGGTGGGTATGCTTATGTTTCACCTACTGATATGAAAGCTTATATTGCTGCCGATAAAGCTTACACTGAAACATTTAATAAAAAACCAGTCCCTGTCCGCAGTGGTGGAAGCATTCCGATTATTTCAGCATTCGAAAAAATTCTGGGACTGAAATCTATTCTTATGGGCTTTGGGCTGGAATCTGATGCCATCCACTCACCAAACGAAAATTATCCGTTATTTAATTTTTACAAAGGAATCGAAACCATTCCATATTTTTACAAATACTACACTGAATTAATGGCTGAATAAATAGCCTGCCATTTTTAAATAAAAGAGAATTCCCCAAAACCGGGCATTCTCTTTTTTGGTAAAATACTGTAATGATTTTATAATAATTTGAATTAATTTTTATCGTTGAGCATCAATAACCAAGTTTGGTTTTTCTGATTTTTTTATTTTTGCAAAAAATATATAGATTATGAGTAACACACACGATTCATTTGAAAATGATCTTGACCATCTTATCCGATTATTCAAAAAAATTAAAGATAAATCTAAGATTGAACATTTTTCCAGATTAGATCCTGCATTTGCTCAAAATCTTGATTTCATTATCAGCAATTACGAAATGATGAAAAACAACATTCCCAAGGAGATGTTTACCCAAATGGGAATCCCATTTCAGCAGATGATGCGCGAATTTATTAATCAATTAAAAATTGAATTGGGGGATGAGTTCGAGGAACAACCCAATGAGGAAATAGTTGAAAAAGAGACCGGGCTGGTAAAAAATGAGCCGGCTGGTGATGTTAAAGAAATTGATGCCCAACTGCAAAAGCCTGGCTTAGGCGAAGATGAAATAAATGAATTGCTGGACAAACGTAATACTCTTTTGAATGGTTCGTAAAAACCTGAAAGAAGGATGAAATATATGCAATAAAAAACCCCATCGGCACAAGGCAGATGGGGTTTTTTGTATTTATGCATATCTGTATTATAGATTTTTCGGATCAAAACCATCGGCTGATTTTGGATTTTTGCTTTCAAATTCTTTGATTCCTCTTTTGAGGAAATCCAAAAATTCATTTACATCCAAATCATAAGATCGTGGGCTCACGAGCATTTCTCCGTTTGTATCTAACAAAATATAGTAGGGTTGAGCATTTACATTAAACCTTGAAATTTGGAAATCAGCAAACTTCTTTCCCACGGTCTTTTTCATCTTTCCGTCATGTGAAGATTTGATCCACTCTTCTTTGGGCAGACGTGTTTTATCATCCACATATAAAGCAATTATCACAAAATCATCACGTAACATTTTTATCACTTTCGGATCAGACCATACATTGGCTTCCATTTCGCGGCAATTTACACAACCATGTCCCGTGAAATCAATAAAAATAGGTTTATCTAATTTTTTTGCACAAGCCAATCCCTGCTCATAATCAAAATATCCTTCGAGACCGTGGGGTAAGTGAAGAAAATCGCTGTATTTGGGTCTTTCACATAAGTCGCTACTTGACGCTTTTCCATCATCACCTCCCGAATATGAATAAACTTTCAGGTTGTCTCTAATAATAGTATTCATATCAAAATCATGAGTTTGTTGTGGTGGAATGTATCCAGAGAGGGATTTTAACGGAGCTCCAAACATTCCTGGAATCATATAAACAACAAACGTAAAAACAATAACGGCAAGCAATAGTCGTGGTACCCCAAGATGAGGAAGGTCACTGTCGTGAGAAAATTTAAGTTTACCCAATAAATACAATCCCATCAAGGCAAATATCACAATCCAGAACGCAAGGTATATTTCACGATCCAAAATCCCCCAATGATAAGTCTGATCGGCAATACTCAGGAATTTTAAACCAAGTGCAAGTTCCAGAAAACCAAGAATAACTTTTACCGAATTAAGCCAACCACCTGATTTTGGTAAATTGGAAAGCCATGAAGGGAAGAAGGCAAATAAAGTAAATGGCAAAGCAAATGCCAAGGAAAACCCAAACATCCCAACAATAGGTTCCAGCACCTGACCACCGGCCGATTGAACCAGAATAGCACCTACAATAGGTCCGGTACAGGAAAATGAAACCAAAACAAGTGTGAAAGCCATGAAAAAAGCACCCGAAAACCCACCTTTATCTGCCTTGCTATCAGTTTTATTTATCATCCAACTTGGTAAAGTAATTTCAAACCATCCAAGAAATGAAGCAGCAAAAAAGGTGAAAATAAGGAAAAACAAAACATTAGGCAACCAATGGGTGCTTAGCCAGTTAGCAAAGTTAGCTCCTAAAGTAACAGCCACAATAGTTCCGATAATGGTATAAATTGCAATAATCGAAAACCCATAAACCAAAGCCTCAAACCTGGCTTTGGCCTTATTATCAGAGTTATGCATAAAGAATGATACGGTCATCGGAATCATTGGGAAAACACATGGTGTAAGGATGGCAATTAATCCGGCGATAAAAGAAAAAACAAACAGCCACCAGAGCGGCATATCTTCAGTAATCTGCCCGTCAACGGTTATGTTCGATTGGCTTATTGAAGAGGTCTCTTCTACAGCAGTTGTTGTATCTGAATTAAACGAGAAATTAAAATCTACTTCTGAAGGTGGTAAACATTTTTCATCATCGCAGCACATAAACTCAAGGAAACCATCAATTATCAATGGCTCATCTGTCAGTAACCTGATTTTTTGCTTAAACTCTACATTGTGGCCAAAATATTTAACAATCATGTTGAAGTTCGGATCTTCTTCTTCAATTGCATCGGGTTCACTAAAAACCACCCTATTCAAAAAGCTTCCCTCTTCAAATCCTTCAACCTGCTCAATTTTTACATTCTCATCAATAAACTCAAATCCCTTTAAATCATTAAAATAAAATGATGTCTTTATTGGTCCTCCATCAGAAATATTCTGGGAGTAGAGATGCCAAGTGTCATCAATTGTAGCTTTAAAAATCAGTTCAACTTCCTTATTTCCCAGATATTTACTTTCATAACTCCATTTAACCGGTTCGAGAACTTGTGCAAACGCACAGTGAAACGAAAAAAGAAATATTAGTAACAGTAAACTCAATCGGATAGTTCTGCCAGGTATAGTAACTAATGCCATCATTTTGCTATTTTGTGTTTAGTAATGGTGAGTAAAACAATCAATTTATAGAAAAAGTGTTTTCATATCTAATTCCTATTGTTAATATTAACAAAAACAATATTTTTCGACTAATTTTTATGGCGGGCAAAAATAGTAAATTGAAATACAATTCAAATTTTGATTAATAAAAAAAACTTAAAGATAAGTGGTTAATCATTTTCAAATCAATCGAATAATAATTGCATTTTCAGATTGGCTTGTCAATTTAAACCGTTCATCAATTCTTTTTCCAACAACCCAGGCTATTTCCTTTCCTGATAAAAGCAGCCATGTATTTCGTTTTTCAAGCAACGAAAATTTATTGTCGATAAAAAAATCAGATAATTTTTTCCGGTTCTTCATACCTAACGGATAGAAATAATCTCCCTGCTGGTACTTTCTTATCCGAAGCGGAAACTTTATTTTATTAAAATCTAAAAAGGCAATATCAGGGTTTTTCTCAATAACACTTTTTTTTGTTAATGGTTTGATTTCCAATTTAAAATGTAATGGCTGGAAAATCTCGGTTTTATTTTCATCAATTTCAAATATCTCCGTTTCCTGAATAATAAGGGGAGAAATTAATAAAGTTTTGCGATCCAGGATAACCTCATGTGTAAATGACAAAAATATTTTTCCGGGCTCTCCATTTAAAGATTTGATAATATTCTTAACAACAGCAAAATTAAAATCAAATGGTTTTAGAAGTTCATAAAGCACAAAATCCGGACATTCATTTTTGAGAAGTTCAACTATTGAGATTTCAAAATGTTGCTGGCACTTACGAAACATCCTCTTTTTTAATGCATCAATTTGAGATAAAACAAAATGTTCTGTAGAAGATAAGGCTTTGAACGTATTTTGTATTCCTATCCTATAACCCGAATTTGTTTTTTCAAGTGCAGGAAGAATATTATGCCGAATGCGATTTCGTAAATAATCGTTATTCGCATTTGAACTATCTTCTCTATAATTGATCCTGTTTTCGATGGCAAATTTTACAATCCGAGCCCGGCTGGCAAAAAGCAACGGCCTGATACAATTCCCATTTTTCGGCAAAATACCCCTCAACCCGGAGATACCTGTTCCTCTAAACAAATTAATAAAAAAGGTTTCTGTTTGGTCATCAAAATGATGAGCTGTTGCATATAAATCTAAATCTGTTTCTTTAATTAATGATTCAAACCAATTGTACCTTAAACTACGTGCTGCTTCCTGAATTGAAAGCTTATTTTGCTTTGCATATTCTTTAGTGTCAAACCTTTTAATATAAAATGGAATACCCTGAACTTGAGCAACTTCTTGAACAAAAAAAGCATCTTCATCACTTTCATTTCCTCGTAACCCAAAATTACAGTGGGCAATTGCGTATTCAATACCCACCTGTTTAAACAGGTGGGTCATAACCATCGAATCAATACCTCCGCTCACAGTAAGTAACACCTTTTGGTGATCATAGATCAAATTATTATCGGAAAGATATTGGAGTAGGTCAGCAATCATAATCCACAAAAGTACATCTAAAAATAATCTTTTTAAATAAACCTTCTTGCATTAAAACCTCACCAAAGAAAAAAGTCTGTCATACACTAACACTAACATTTCAAATGAGTATTCAGATTGTTAATAAAACTATTTGATGAATTAATTTTTTTTAACCTGAAATTCAACGCAACTCTTGTATTATAAATAATAATGGTGTATGTTTGCAAAAAAGTTTCCTCTGAAATGAGGATCATTATTAACGTTACTTAAAACTTTAAGAGGATTTGGGAATTGTTAAGGAAAAGGTTTTTAAGTATTTATGTTTACGTTCTTTGTCATTTTGTTTATCTCATTTTAGGATTTTCATCTATCGCTATTGCTCAAAGTTTTACTTCTACGGGTGATGTAGAGAAAGGATTAATTGATGAAGGTTTTGAGAATGTTGGTGTTTTTGTTAGCAATGACACTCTATTGATTTATTACGAAGACAGGAGGTACAGATTTGAACCCCGTAGTTTATCCAGGGTTATTCATATTGCAAATCAATATCAAAAATTACAGGATAACACATTGAGAATTATCCTGCTAAAGGATAAAGTTCCTGTTGTGGAAGTCATTATGGCATCTGGATCGTATAGTAAATATATTATCGGTGAGCTTGATGTTGTCGATTTTAGCAATCAGTTTTCTGTGTCATTTGATTTTGTGGATAATAGTTCCACTGCCAGTTTAAAAAACAATTCGCTTTTTAAAGTTGATATTCCTGTTATTCCAACGTGGTCAGCAAAATTTGGGAATTTTAGTAATCCTGTTGAATCGAATACCAGTTTGATTCCAGAGTTAAATTCTACTTTCGCAAAAGGATTAACTTTTAAAGCCCAACTGATTATTCCCATTCAAAATGATTTCTTTTATGTAAGTGAAAGGGAAACTATAAGACCAGGAAACATTACAATAAATCAATTTTTAAGATTGGAGGATAACTTTTACATCAATATTACAGCAGGTACTTTTAATAAAAATCGCGCAGGTTTTAATTTTGAAGTTAAAAAACTTTTTAAAGAAGGTGATTTCGGCATTGGAGCAAATATTGGTTATACAGCCTACTATTCTTTTACAGGAATTGAAACAGAGTTTTATGACAAGCAAAAATATTTAACAGCCATTTTGACTTCTGAATATCGTTATAATCCTTTTGATCTTACCGTTAGAGTGGAGGTTGGGAATTTTTTATTTAATGTTTTAGCTGCCAGATTTGAAGTAATGAGGCAATTTGGAGAAGTTAAAATCGGTTTTTTTGCATTGGCTGCAAAAGATGAATATGATGGTGGTTTCAGGTTTACAATACCAATTCCACCAAGAAAATACACAAGGCTAACATGGCTTAGACTTCGACCATCTGATAATTTCAGGTGGGAATACAGAGCTAAAGGCTTTCCACAAAATGGGGTAACATTCAATTCAGGATATAATCTTACAGATGAATTAATGGATTACAATCCTGATTTTATAAAAAAACGTTTGATTATTGAAATTAACAA
>JAOZRY010000016.1:11782-17316 GCA_029939965.1 Bacteroidales bacterium
TCAAAAAACGGGTATCTTTCAAAGAGTTCGATCATTGAAGTTGGTGAAACTCCGGATGGTATTATTGCAGTAACTAAAGAAAATTTTTACCTAAATAAATTAGGTTCTGTTTCTGTGGTTTTAGCTAGTGGTACTGTTTTAGAATTAGAGAGTGATTTTGAACAATCTCCTATTTTAAGTTTCCCCGAAGGAGCTGTTGCAAACAACACAGATGTTACTGTTACTTTTATACCAACACCTGCAAAGTTTGGCGATTTTGTTGTTTTAGGTGAAAGAGTAATTCAATCAGGATTTAATTTCTCACCCGACTTAACATTTCCTGAAAATGCAAAACCAACATTGGAAATTCCTGTAACTATTGAAAGTGTAAAGAATGGTGATTCGCCATTTTTACTTGGAAGTTACAACGAAGATACTCAGGAATGGGAAATTATTGAAGGTACATTAAACGATGATCGTACAATGGCCACTTTTGAAATGCCCCACTTTTCTATTTGGTACACTTTTACAGGGTATCGTTTAGTAAAAGAAGAAACCTGGTCGGCTTACGAACTGTCAGGACAATCAGAAAATTGTAGTGAAGGTGCATGTGGAACGTTTGTTTACGTTATAAATGCAAGTGCACTAATTGGTGATGTATATGACATTACTTATGATGTTAATTTTAGAGTTATCGACCAAAGATGTATTGGGCCTCATTACACATTTGCTCAACAATTGTACACTCGTTGTAAGCTTTTTAATTTAAAAATTTACGATTACACAGGCGAATTTAAAGAAAACTTTATTGTTCCACAAGAATTATTTAACTGGAAGGTTGAAGAAACATATTGCCACCATCAGGGATGGGGAGGATGATAATGTTTAAATAGATAAATAAAAAAGCATGAAACATATAACGTTTCATGCTTTTTTATTTTTAATCAGAATAAATCTCTATTATAATTTTATAGTAAATTTCCAATTTATGAGAATTAAAACTATTAACCTTATCTTATCATATTCAACCATAGTGTATCTGTTTGTTGGCCTTACTATTAATTCAAAAGCACAGGAAAACACTTCGGAAAACTTCAGATTCAGAAGTTTTGGACTTAGCATGGGGGTTTATAACCCCGAGTTGGATTATTGGAAAAATGACACAAATTCAAGATTTAAAGGTGAAGATTTTTCAACAAGTATTTTTGTTCAGGGATTTGTAGAATTCACTCTTGTTAAAAACCTGATAGCAAAAGGCGGATTTGGATATTGGCAAACTCATGCCGATACCAGAATACCAAA
Source organism: Bacteroidales bacterium (assembly GCA_029939965.1). GTDB lineage: Bacteria > Bacteroidota > Bacteroidia > Bacteroidales > 4484-276 > SABY01. The sequence goes on from JAOZRY010000016.1 coordinate 13,064, forward strand.
TTATGGCAAAACATCCATGCTTTTAACAGGCACACCTTTATCCCTTGATTTAATTTATTTTATCTCTCCAGCCCGTTTAGCTTTTATTACCCCTTATGTTGGAATTGGCGGAGAATTACTTTTGATTCAATACAATTTAGATTTTGAAGATAAAGAAAATCCTGATCCTGTAAATGGAAGTTCTGCACTAGGAACTATTTTATTGGGACTTGAATCCAAACTTTCAGGAAACTTTACTATTGATTTGTTTTTTGAATACAAAACAGGAAACTATCAGCAAAGCTTTATCAGAGAGGTTACCAGCCCTATCCCGAACACCCCCTCAAGTGAAATTGAAGTAACTGAAAATATTTCACTCAACGGCCCTAAATTTGGTGTATCATTAAAATATCTTTTTTAGCCTTTGTAATTCATGAGCTTTTCCCTTCATCGCACATCTCTCTGAGATTCGGGATTGATTAGCTTAATACATAAAGTAAAAGCCTGATAATTATAAATTATCAGGCTTTTATTTTATGATATAGTAAAACACCTAAACTTGCCAGGTGTTACCACTGTATAACAAATCTTTCATCGACTTTATGGATGATGATTCTTTCACCAGTTCAATCTGCTTCATTAATTTATTCTCATAAGTATCAGTTTTCACTGCTCTGATAATTCCAAAAGCAACCGGAAACTCAGGTTGCGACATTTTTGCAATCATAAGATGTAGTATAGGATTTTCTGAGTGGGCATCGTGAACAAGAATATCTTTTTCAGTTATTCCATCCTCACCAATAGTAACGGTCTTTAATTTTAATCCATCAAGTACAATCCCCTTATTACGTTCCTTCCCGAAAATCATTGGTTTTCCATGTTCAATGATCAGCTGCCTGTCCTCTTTATGTGCTTTATCTGTTAAAACCTTATGCGCTTTATCGTTGTATATCACGCAGTTTTGCAATACCTCAACTACTGAAGTACCTTTGAATCTGGCAGAATCAGTAAATATTTTTGTGGTGAGTTTTACATTGGTATCAATGGATCGCGCAAAAAACCTGCCTTGAGCTCCAATTACTAACTCACCAGGATGAAAAGGTGGTTCAATTGTACCGTGAGGTGATGTTTTTGTAATTTGTCCTTCAAACGAAGTAGGTGAGTATTGTCCTTTGGTCAGGCCATATATCTGATTATTTAGCAACAGTACATTAAGGTCAATATTACGCCTGACTAAATGAATAAAATGATTTCCACCAATGGCCATACAATCGCCATCTCCGGTAACCATCCATACATCTAAATCAGGGTTAGCAACTTTAACACCTGATGAAATTGCAGCAGCACGACCGTGAATACTGTGCATAGCATAAGTATTCATATAATAAGGAAACCTTGATGAACATCCTATCCCTGAAACCACTACATACTTTTCTTTGGGTAATCCTAATTCAGCCATTGATTTGTGAACTGCAGTTAATATGGCATGATCACCACAACCAGCACACCAGCGTACTTCCTGATCGCTCTTAAATTCTTTTGGAGATATCTTTATTTGTTCCATCATGGTTTATTTCTCCTCCAGTATTTTTATCATTTCTTCTTTCAGTTCACCAATAGTAAATGGTAATCCCTGAATTTTGTTGTATTGCATAAATTCAAGATCCTGAAAATTTAACCTGAGATAATTTGCAAACTGACCTAAATTTAACTCACACACGAATAGATGCTTGTATCGTTTGAGTGTTTCGTGGGTATTCTTAGGAAGTGGTTTGATGTAGTTAAAATGAGCAAAACCTAATTTATAACCCTCTTTCTTTAATTCACGAAATGCGGTATAAAGGTGTCCATAAGTTCCACCCCAACCAATCAATAACAGTTCACCTTCCTGATCACCAAGAACATCAATATCAGGAATACTATTAACAACCTGATTAATTTTCTTTTCTCTTTCGTATGTCATTACCTGATGGTTTTCAGGAACATAAGAAACGGCTCCGGTAACTGCCATTTTTTCGAGTCCACCAAGCCGATGTTCCAACCCTTTTGTCCCCGGAATAGCCCAACCCCTTACCATATCTTCATTAAGACGACGATAGGGTTGATAATCTTCAGTACCTTCCTTCACAATTGTATTTTTGATCTCAGGCATCTCATCCATATCCGGAATTTTCCATGGTTCCGATCCATTAGCCAAAAAACCATCAGTGAGTAAAATAACGGGGGTCATATGTTCAACTGCAATCCGTGCAGCTTCAAAAGCATATTTAAAGCAATCGGATGGGGAACTGGCTGCAAGCACAACTAAGGGACTCTCACCATGTCGGCCATAAAGAGCCTGCATCAGATCCGACTGTTCTGTTTTTGTAGGTAAACCTGTTGATGGCCCACCCCGCTGAACATTAACAATGACCAATGGTAGCTCCATTATAATTGCCAGTCCAATAGCTTCAGTTTTGAGAGATAAACCAGGACCTGAGGTTGTTGTAACTGCTAACTTTCCTGCAAAACTAGCACCGATAGCTGTACATATTCCTGCAATTTCATCTTCGGCCTGGAATGTTTTTACACCAAGATCTTTCCTTTTAGAAAGTTCGTGCAAAATCTCACTGGCAGGAGTAATGGGATATGAGCCAAGGAAAAGATCTAAACCGGCTTTTTCGGCAGCAGCAATTAAACCCCATGCAGTAGCAGTGTTACCATTAATGTTTCGGTATGTTCCTTTAGGAATACTTGCAGGGGCAACACTATATGGGTGCAATGCCTCAATAGTTTCAGCAAAATAATAACCGGCTTTTAATACGATTTTATTTGCTTCGATTATAATTGGTATCTTCTTGAATTTATCCTCTAAGAATTTTTGAGTAAACTCAAGAGGTCGGTCGAATAACCAATAAACCATTCCGAGGGCAAACATATTTTTACTCCTCAAAATACTTTTTGTGTCAAGATTCAAACCCTTTAATGACTCTTTTGTAAGCGAAGTGATGGGTGCTTTGATCATATTATAATCACGAAAACCCATTTGCTTTAAAGGCTCGTCAACGCACCCTGCTTTTGCAAAATTTTTTTCTGTGAAACTATCAATATCAACTATGATAGTTCCCCCAAGCTTAATCCACTTTAGATTTGCCTTAAGAGCAGCTGGATTCATAGCAACTAGCACATCAGCATAATCGCCTGGTGTTTTAACCTCATTATTACCAAAATGAACCTGAAACCCTGAAACACCTCCTACAGTTCCTTGCGGGGCTCGTATTTCGGCAGGATAGTCAGGAAAGGTCGAAAGAGCATTTCCCAGAAGAGCAGAGGTATCAGAGAAGAGTGTGCCGGTAAGTTGCATTCCATCACCAGAATCACCTGAAAAACGGATGACAACATTTTCTAATTCCTTGATTTGTTCTTTGTTATCAGTCATTGTGTTGACTTATTTTTTAGCCGCCAAATGTACATACATTATTTCTTATAGCACCAATACCTTTTCTTAAAAATGAAATTTAAAAGTAATAACTATCATAAATTCAAGTAGTTAATTTTCAAATCTGAAATGATTTTAAATAGCTTGAAAACATTGAATTTGTGGTAGTTAAAAAATGTAAGGAGTGGTTTGGGTAAATATATTTGATTATTATAAAAATGGTGCTTTTTTTGTTTAGATCAAAAACTACTGTTTCGATAAAAAAAATCTAAATTTACAAACACAAATGCCCCGGATTAATCAAAAAGTATTATTAAAATAATTAGCGTAATAAAAAATTAATGTTCAATCCCTAAAACTTCTCATCATATTTTGTCCAGATAAAATCGCCCAATTCCCAGGCTTTATCCACTACTTTTGTTCCCCATTCGTTGGTGTAGTCATTTAGATATTCACGGGTTCTTTCCGGGTTTTTGGGATTGTAGAGATCGAGAGCTTGTTTTTCAATTCCGGCTTGTTGATCAAAAAGTTGCTGTTGCCAGGGATTCCACACTGCATCAACATCATGCCGAATGTCGCCCCAGCGCTGTGCAGTTAATGTTCCAAGTCGGTTAAAGGCCCACCAGGCCGACCCGGTGGTGTAACCTATTGGTCGTCCGGGAGTTTTATAAGATTCGGGAAGATCGATTGCTGAACAATAAACAGGAATGTAAATGGATGTGGCAACATTATCCATGGCCAGCCAAACTACGCCACCAATTTCATCGGGCAGCCATTCGCGACTTTGAATAATAGTAGCATACATAGTGTACCAACGTGCAATGGTACGTTCGCCCCGCCAGCCCCATCCACCATT
>JAOZRY010000319.1 GCA_029939965.1 Bacteroidales bacterium
TCCGCCGTCAGATCTAATTTGAAAAATTTATATTGTGAAAATTTATTCTTTAATTTTTTATTTATTGTTTTTTGTATTAAATATGAATCAAAACCAATTACAATAAGAGTCGGTTTATCTCTTTCTTCCAACGAGAAAATTAACTGCTCCCATTGTTCTTTATTATTTCCATTCAAATGGGTGTTGTTCATTTCATTCATCTAAATAATTTTTTATCAAAGGATTAATTTCCCTATCACCATTGTATTTTAAGACAGCCAGAGAAAAAAGAAGGTCCAATACTTTTATATCCGCAGTATGATATTGTTTTTGTTTCATAATAGAAAGATGCTCGGAATCAAATTGTTCTATCATAGCCCTTCCTAAATCGTTTGCACTTTTTTCTGCAATCTGTTTCGTAATCTTCATTCCTCTGCTGATAATCAGAGATTTGTTTACAATTCTTAGCAACTGTCTGATACAACCGCCTGATTTTTGAATACAAAAATCAAGAGATTCGTCATCTATGAATGTATCGGCATCAATGCGTTTTGTGATAATTCGCTTCAGTAATGGCATGCTTTCGTTTGTTATCGGAATCATCGGAAGTGTATAGGTTTGAAAAAAATCTGAAGAAGGATTTCCTTTTATATCAAAATAAGAATTGATAGGAACAGAAAAGATCATGTTTGCATTTATTGACCTGATAAGATACGAATTTTCGCAAAATAGTTCTCTGTAAATTTGATAAGGTATCTTTTCTGTTCCATCCAGAATAAAGAGAATATCCTTGCTATTATTATTGGAATTGAGAGTTATGCGCAGGTCATCCAATACAGCATTAAATTTGTCAATTAAATATTTAGGATTCTTTTTTATCGTTTCCCGTATTGTTTTTAATGTTTTTGATTCAGAGGAAAAGACAGCTTTAAGTGCGCTCTTAAGTTTGAGGAATACAAAAAACGAGGCTCCGGCAGCAACTTCTGAACTAACATCAATTTGGAAACTGTCTTTTAATTCTTTTATAATAGTTGTTTCTGACAACCATTCTTTTTGTGTCTCTTTCATATAGTTTGAGTCAAATTTGATATTAGCTTCATGAATTTTTTCTATAAGTTTTATCATCAAAATGATAAAAAGGTCCTCGGGTTGGAAAGAAGCGACCTCTAACTCCTTCTCTATTCTTATGAAAACGGAAAAATATCGAACTGAATCGTCAATATTTTTTTGAAATCTTTGCAATTCAACTGTCTTGCCCGACCCCCTATGCCCGGAAAAGATGATTTTAATGAAGCTATCAGTGGTTACTTGCAATTTCTCCTCATCAATATTGAGGTTATATTTAATCTCCTCAATGTAGTCTTTTCCTCGAACCATATCCAGATTGACATAAATATCTGAATCCATAGGATCAATTTCAAAATCAAGCTCGGTTACCGAACGTGCATGAAATTTATTTTTTGCAGGAAATTCATATTTCATAGTTTTCTCCTTGCTATGTCAAATTAAACAAAAAATAACTCAAAAGTCAGCGGCAATTGGGGGCTTCCGCTTCGCTTGAGCACCCAATTGCCCGCTGGACTGTCGGGATATGCCCTACCACTGCACAAGATTTTTTTTGTTGTGAAATATGCGAAGAATGACAAGAGTATCATCTTCTGTTGTGTAAAATACCGAATACGGAAATCTGTTCACCTGTATTCTTCTTATGTTTCCGGTGACTTTTCGGTATAAATCGGGATTGAGACTTATTCTCTCAACAGTGCTGTCTATCTCATCTGTGAATCTGAGGCCAAAAACTCTTTGCCCCTGACTCATACCATTCGACAGATTCCCGGAATTCATAAGACGCCTCTTCGGCAAACTTAACTTATTTTAAGCATATTTGCTATGAATCTCCTGTCTCAGTTCCGCCCAGTCCGTGGCGGAGTCCGGGTTTGATCTGTAATTTGCCAGTCTGTTCAGAAGAACTCTGCTGTCATCCTCCGAGACGGTCTCCAGTTCCTGAGATTCTTTTATCTCATCCCATATATCTGTTATGATATTAAGCCGTTCTATTACATTCAGTCTTCTTATTCCATATACTATTTCATTTTTACTCATTATATATTGCATAGCATTGTCCTTATCCAAATATGTTGTAGCATGTTCAGAATATGATTTGTCAGTATGTTTCAGATAATATGCCAACTTTTCAGAGTACAATATTTACTTGTTTGGGTGTACAACGACCAAGCTCACCAGTGGGGTGCCCTTTCCGTCCGGTGAAGGGAATTGTTATGTGATTTCATACGCTTGATCGCTTTTGCATATTAGGTAAAGGGTAGCTTTACTTGCTTTCTTGTGGGGCCTATTTCAACTCCAATTAAATCAGATAAGTCGATGACAGCCCCATGCTCAATAAATTCATCATAAAATTTTTGATAATTTACTCCCCAGTAAATCATGGCACATGCCATAGGTGCCCCCTTGCCACCACCGTTACCGTTTTCAAGAAATTTCAGCCTTGTATCATAGAGAAAACATACACCTTTTGCTTTTCCGAAAACACTTTGTTTCCAATGGGTAGTATTTGTCGCCACTGGAACCAATGCTAATATTTCGGAATTATATTTTTGATGTACAAAAGCACATTTAGCTAACCAATTTTTAATAGTTGTACCTCGTTCTCTATCAGCACCATAAGGAGGATTCATATAAATTGTTGGGAAATTCCATTCTTCTTCGAGGCCATCATTTTGGGGGAGTGTATATTCAATCTCTGCGTTAACGATTGAATGTTCATTTGAACATGGATCTAAAGAAATAGAGCCTCCAAAAAACAGTTTAATTGCATCTACATATTTTTTTGGGGTTCCCCATTTTTGACTTTGAGAATTTACGGTTCTTCCTGCACTCATAATATTTCTGTCCAGTTTTTCGAGCGTAACTCTGTTAGTACGTCTTTTAGTTCTGTTATTGTTTTCTCTCCTGGTGCAATTATATTAAACCAAGATTCAATTTCGTTAGTTTTCTCAGAAAAATATTTGAGCAACACAGCGTCGGCTTCAAAGTCCATTTTGACTTTTGTAAAAACATTTCTCTTTTTATTAGCGGTATAACTGCACTTAAAAGCTTCTTGTACTTGAAGAAATTTTTGGGTTGGATTAAGCAACAGCTCGTCAATGAATTGCGCCAAGCCATTATCGGTTAAAAACATTAGCCAATCGTATGATTGTGCTAACACTTTTAATTCTTTATTGTGATTTTTTGCAGTAAACCAGTTCCCATGGTTGCTAACAATACCGACGGTAAGGATAAATTTTTGTAGTAATGCCGTATCATCAGAATAAATAATTTCATCAAGTAACTCCACATACGGCTTTATGTATGGCTTATTATTTGCGCGGTAGATTATTCCGTATTTTTCACCGGTGTTCGTTCTGATTTTTTGTAATGATGATGCTGTTCTGGCAACATATGCTCCTTGTTTTGCTTTTTCTATAGTTTGAGGACCTTTCTTGTTGCCCTCCTCAATACCAACTCTTTTGCATTCAAATATTGCGTAAGCTTTTTGCATTTGTTCAAATACCAATAATTTATGTTCATCATGTCCAGATTCTTGTAAGCTGGTTAATAAATAAGAGTCATTTGATTCGCCAATAGTACAAGCGTTACGAAGAATATTATGTGTGTCGAGAAGGTTGTTGTTTTTCTTGATGAATTTTGTGAGATCGGTATTATCCTCTAAGGCTTTGTATATTTTGGTTGCTGTAATTGATTTACCATCGTTAGCAACTGCAATTTGATGTTCATTAACAATTGGATGTAGAGAATATTGTACATTATGTGCTATGTCTTCATTGCCATATTCAACTAAACCTCGTTCAATAGATGTTGAGTTGTTAAATCCCCATGTTTTGAGAAGATAATAAGTAATTATTTCAACTATTGTCCCTAATGCTCTACCTGCTGCTTTTTTCTTATCTTTTGCGTAATGAAACATTGTTTCTCCAAGAGCATTCTGTATTTTATCAACTGATTCATATGCCATTTAGTATGTTATCTCCTTTTGTAAATAATCTTCATCATCCGTGTATTACCAAAGTATAAATATGCACTTTATCTTCTTGCATGGATAATTTTTTTACGCTTAACGTGAAAATCACCGGTTTTATCCGGTGAATTTTCTTGTTAGAATTAAGTATTGGGTATTATGAATTATGATGTTTTTTGGGTCTTTTATAGTTTGGTTTTTTCCCATTGATCTAACTCTTTGGTTACACCCTTTTTTATGATATTCGCTCATTTTTATGAACTGATCTTGTTTTACATTATATGATTTTCAATTTGGTATCTGCTTTGTATCATCGTTATAGGAATAATATTTTTAATATTTGCAGGAGAATACGCTGATAAAATTAAAAATCTGTTTACAGGATGATTTAATAATATTTCATACACAATTTCCCGGGTGTCATCAGACAACTCGTTTAATCCATCCAATGGAAAACTGCGGGGCCCGATTTCTGTTTTTTTTGATATAACCGAATAATCAAATATGGTTATTCCGACTGCTTTTTTGTCATCCTTGTCAATGCGTAGCAGAATCTGATCATTCAGTTCAATTCCTGTCGCAGGCTTCCCAACTTCAAATGTTATATATAACGCATCGCTTATTTCATCATATTTTATAACAGGCTGTTTCATATATTGATCCTATTTCTTTTTGATATGCAGTAACAATATAGTTGTTCGGAACCGGTTTTCCACGATGATTTTCCAGCAATTCTAATTATGGAAATAGCGCAAATATGTCATTGATTTCAGTAGA
>JAOZRY010000320.1:0-1755 GCA_029939965.1 Bacteroidales bacterium
ATAAACATTAGCCCAACGGATGGTGCCCGCGGCAGGGATTGGAGTGGTAGCTTGCCGCAAGTGGCCGCTGATATTTTTGTTGGCCGGCGTAGGCTGACGAAGGAAGCCCACGTACGGCTTACAAAAATACAGCGGGCACAAGGCAACTACAAACGGAAAGCCTGTAGCCGCCCAAATTAAAATCTTAAAAAAACCTACTTTATGTACAGAGACTATTTAATGTTGAGCATTGTGAAATGTAGGGTTATTGAGAGGTTAATGATTGAATGATGGGTGAAGTTTGGAGGTTTAAAAAAAAATTGTAGCTGTACCATTTTATCAAATACCATCATACATGCATAATTGATTACATTTGCAAATTACAAAACAAAACAGATGAACAACATTATTTTATACATGCCGAGTGGATATGAAATCATTCTTATCATGCTCGTTATTGTACTTCTTTTTGGAGGCAAAAAGATTCCTGAACTAATGCGTGGACTGGGAAAAGGAATGAAGGAATTTAAAAAGGCAACTTCAAGCTTCGGTGATATTAAACAGGAAATTGATGATTCGGTATCGGAGATAAAGGGAACAAAAAAGAGTACCAATAATGAAGAGCTTCCAAAAAAAGAATAAGATTTGAATCTCGCACAACCAACCTGTTACTAAAATGTGTGATTAAAAACTACCACTTCAAATAGCTGATGAAAGATTTAACTACCGGAAAAGAGGGGAAACTCATCATGCAATTTGCCCTGCCTATGGTATTTGGCAACATTTTTCAGCAGATGTATAATGTGGTAGATAGTATAGTTATCGGGAATTATATTGGCAAGGAAGCTCTTGCTGCAGTCGGGGCATCGTTTCCAATTATCTTTTTGTTGATTGCACTTGTAATTGGGTTGGGTTCAGGATTTACTATTATTATATCTCAATATTTTGGAGCCAAAAAATATGAAGAAGTTAAGCGCACTATCGATACAACCTATATAATCCTGTTTATTGCTTCCATTATAATTACGGTGGCCGGCATTGTTTTTAGCGGATCAATTTTTAGGCTTACCGAACTACCCGAAGATGTATTGCCACAGGCTCAAAGTTACCTCAATCTTTATTTTGCAGGTACAATTTTCTTTTTTGGATTTAATGGAACAAGTGCTATACTTCGTGGAATGGGCGATTCAAAAACACCGCTATATTTTATGATTATTGCCACTCTGTCGAATATAATTCTGGACTTATTGTTTGTGGTTGTTTTTGAATGGGGTATTGAAGGAGCTGCAATTGCGACAGTTATTTCGCAAGCCGGTGCATTTATTACTGCTATTATTTATCTCAACAAACATCATGAAATTGTAAATCTTAGTTTTAGAAAATATGTTTTCGACAGGGAGATTTTTAAAAATAGTGTTCGAATTGGTTTACCGTCGGGGCTTCAGCAAACATTTGTTGCAGCCGGACTTATTGCACTTTATGGTATTGTAAATAAGTTTGGCACATCTGCAATTGCAGCCTACAGTGTTGCAAACCGAATTGATTCGTTTGCTTTGCTTATGGCAATGAATTTTGCTGCTGCACTGTCAGCGTTTGTTGGGCAAAACATGGGTGCCAACAAACCTGAACGAGTGAAGGCAGGGCTTAAATCTACCTGGCTAATTACCTCCGCCATATCAGTTGGCATTAGTGCTGTTGTAATCTTATTCGGAAAACAGATGATAGCTCTGTTTGCGACAGACCCGGAAGTTATTGCAATTGGGTATGATTATCTTT
>JAOZRY010000320.1:1765-4788 GCA_029939965.1 Bacteroidales bacterium
CAGCTCCTTTTATATTGTTTTTTCGTCGCTATTCGTAATAATGGCAGTAATGCGTGGAGCCGGCGACACCCTGGCACCTATGTTTATTACACTTATTGCACTATGGGTTGTTCGCGTTCCGGCATCCTACTTTCTTGCCGGCAAAATGGGGGTAACGGGCATTTGGTGGGCGATTCCACTTGGTTGGGGATGCGGAATGATTCTAACATATATTTATTACCTCACCGGAAAATGGAAAACAAAAGGCGTGTTGAAATACAGGTAGTTTTAGAGATACTTAGTGCCTTTTAATATTTTCCAGACTTTCGAGTTCTTCATGAAGACATTCCCAGCTTTCCATCTCTTTTTCATAAGATTCTTTCAAAACATTATACTCAATATAAATCTCACCGGAGTTAATTTTTTTATTGCCGGAATCCGGATTAGAAAGTATTTCATCCATGGTGGCAATCTGATCTTCAAGTTTACTAATGTGTTTCTCCGATTTCTCAATCCTGGTTTTTACTTTGCGCCGCTCACGCTCATTTTCTCTTCTGCGTTCATAATCAATTTTATTTTGGGAGGGGGCAGCAGTATCTTTCCCGGAAGTATTGGTTTTTTTTTGTTCCAACTCATTGAGATGTTCCATTTTTCGGTAATTCAAAAATTCGTGAACATCTCCAATATATTCACGGATTCCATTATTGCGAAACTCGAAAACTTTATCGGTTAAACCGGTTAAAAAATCACGGTCGTGCGAAACAATGATTAAAGTTCCATCAAATTGTATCAAAGCATTTTTGAGTATATCTTTGGAGCGCATATCGAGGTGATTGGTAGGCTCATCGAGGATAAGAAAGTTGACAGGTGATAGTAGCATTTTTGCCAGCGATAATCTTGACTTTTCACCTCCTGATAAAATTTTCACCTTTTTATCAAGGTCTTCTCCCCTAAACAAAAAACTACCCAAAAGCCCTTTTACCCTTGGCCGCCAATCGCCGGAAGCTACATCGTCGATGGTTTCAAACACGGTTTTATTCATGTCCAACATCTCGTGTTGGTTCTGGGCATAATATCCAATTTTTATCAAATGACCCAATTCCAAATCCCCATCGTAGGGCAACTCGCCAACAATAACTTTCGATAGTGTGGATTTACCTTCACCATTTCTGCCAACAAATGCAATTTTTGCTCCCTTGTCAATAGAAAACTCAAGGTTTTTCAAAACCAAAAGGTCACCATAACTTTTTGATAAATCTGTGGATCGTACTGATACCTTTCCTGAATGCGGAGCCGGAGGAAACCTGAAACTAATGGTAGAGTTATCTCTCTCACTAATTTCAACTTTATCCATTTTATCAAGCATCTTCAGCTTAGACTGTACTTGCCTGGATTTGGTGTTTTTGTACCTGAATCGCTCAACAAATCTTTCTATTTGTGCAATCTGCTGTTGCTGGTTATTAAAACTCGAAATCTCTTTTTCGAGCCGCTGTGCCTGCAAAGCTTCAAATTGGGAGTATGAGGCTTTGTAATCATAAATTTTGCCAAGAGAAAGTTCTACGGTACGGTTTGTAACATTATCCAAAAATGCCCTGTCGTGAGAAACAAGCACAACTGCTCCGGGGTAATTTATCAGAAAATCTTCAATCCATTGAATAGATTCTATATCGAGGTGATTGGTAGGTTCATCAAGCAACAAAATATCGGGCATACGAAGCAGGATTTTGGCCAGCTCTACACGCATCTGCCAACCACTGCTAAATTCGTTTAACGGGCGGTTGAAATTTTTTCTTTCGAAACCCAACCCCATTAAAATCCGCTCGGTATTTTCGTCCATTTTATGACCTCCAAGTAGTGCATACCGGTCGTTGGCATCGTTGAGATGTGTAACCAGGTTCAAATATTCCTGCGAATGAAAATCGGTGCGGTTAGATATTTCGTCGGTTAGTTTATTTATGCTTACTTCCAGAGATAGATGCTCCTTAAATGCTTGCTTAGCCTCATCAATTACAGCACGTTTACTATCAGGGTTCATATCCTGCCTCAGGTATCCAACAGTTTGCCCGGTCGGGAAGGTAACTTTTCCTTTTTCAGGTTCCAGTTCCCCGGTAATAATATTGAGTAGTGTAGTTTTTCCGGCACCATTTTTACCCACCAATCCAATACGATCGCGATTGTTGACTAAGAATGAAACATCATTAAAAATGTATGTTCCGGTAAAATGTACCGATATGTTGTTAATAGAAACCAATGGTAAAAATTTTGGCTGGCAAAAATAAACAAAAGGATGAGGGTAACAAACGTTTAAAGAGCCTGAAATAATCAAATTTGTAATTGCAGGATTTGAATAATTTAGTGTATCAATATCTTTCTCACTTCCTGCGAATTATTAAACAGAACTTTCAACAGGTATGTTCCATTTAAAAATCCGGAAATGTATAGTTTTTGTCCATAATGTCCGATTTCTTCGTTACGCTCGTCTTTAAACCCAGTTATTTCGGCAAGCTATGCACATCGCATTTACAAAAGTAAACCCCTGCGTTTAAAGACTTCACAAGCCTCGAACTCGATCATTCTGAATCAAACTCCGACTTTATGGACGGATACTAATTAGGGATTATTACTATTTACAGCTTGTCGAAATATTTCCTCTCCATTGATAAGAAAAAACGTTACACGCTCAATTTTTTTCATCGCTCTCGATAATAATAAAATCGGTAGCAGGATTGGGAAATATTGAAAGATTTGAAACTTTTTTAACACTTTCATCCATCACAACATAATAATCATAACTGAAATATGCTCTTCGCACTCTGCTCTCCGCTCTCTACTTTTTACTCTCTGCTCTCTGCTCTCTGCTCTCTGCTCTCTGCTCTCCGCTCTCTGCTCTGCTTTTTACTCTCTGCTCTTCGCTCTCTGCTCTGCTTTTTACTCTCTGCTCTCCGCTCTCCACTCTCCGCTCCTATTGGTTAATGTATAAATTAGTTACTGATTTTGAAGATAGTTTTTTTTGGGCGGCTACAGGCTTTCCGTTTGTAGTTGTT
>JAOZRY010000321.1 GCA_029939965.1 Bacteroidales bacterium
AAACAGTACCTGTTGGGTTTTCTACAAACAAGTCATTTACCCGTGAGTAGGTAGTATCGGCATCTTCGCCCACCGTAAGGCCTGAATATGTGCCATCGGAGAGTGGTGCAGCATAAAAAGCAATACGCGGGTCGGCAAAATTAACCAATGTGTCGATTATTGGTTTTGCCATCCAATCGTCGCCGATTGATTGATGGCGAGCTGTCCAGGGTTCTACCCAATCATCACCGGGATATGCTAAAAAGGCATTATCATCATTACTCTCAAAAATTGGATACGTTGCCGGGTCGTTCAATATTTTTGAAATCTCAGCTTTTGCAGTAGCTTCATCAATATTCGACATACGGATAGCAATACGCAGGTGCAAAGAGTTACAGAATTTTTTCCATTGATTAATATCACCATTATATAACAAATCGCCATCACTGATGATCCCATTTTCAATATTATCCGAGAACATCCCGTTGGCATCATCCAATTGTTTTAATAAATCGGTATATATATCTTGCTCTATATTGTAAGAGGGTTGTATTATTCCTTCGTTTCCAAGGCCGGCTTCAAAATAAGGAGCCGGGCCATAAACATCAACTACCATTTGCAAAGCGTAGGTTTTTAATACAATGGTTGCCGCCTGAAGATTAATGTTTCCCTGTTCCTTAGCACCATTTATAACAAAAATTGCGTTGGCAAGGGTCGATCTGTAGGATCCGTTCCATAGTGAAGAACTTGGTGTTCCCTGATAGGTAGTTACCTCGGTATATGTACCTTTTGTTACGTGACCAACATACGCAGCAGGATATTCCATTTCGGTAGTTCCAAAACGTTCTGAAATGTCTTGAATAACATTAGCAAAAACGTTTGCCAGTGGTGCCGTATCCGGATTATTCGGATTGGTGTTTATTTCTTCGAAGTTTTTTGTACAGGACGACATAAAAATAATTGCCAGGACTGTAAATACTGTTATTGTTTTATTTTTCATTATAACTTCTTTTTAAAATTTTACATTAAGTTTAAATCCTATTGTACGCGATGGCGGTAATTGATACGATTCCAAACCTATTCCGCTTATTGTGCCTCCTGACGAAATTTCGGGGTCGATGTGGACATCGTTGCTTTTATCGGTGTAAAGCAAAGCCAAATTACGGCCATAAATTGAGAAGACAGCATTTTGAAGCCCTATTTTGCTATAAACAGATTTGGGGATATTATATGATAATACGATTTCGCGTAGCTTAATAAAACTACCATCAATAATTGAAAGCTCACTCCAATCTCTTGAATTTCTCCAATATGACCGGGCCGATATAACAGTTTGATTTGGCAGTCCACCGGCATCTTGTAAATTACCATCACCATTAAGATCAACCATTGCGCCCTCTTGATAAACACCTTCAGCTATCATTCCGTCTTCACGTACATTATCCTCAACAGTTGCCTGCAAAATTCCGGCTTTTTGTCCAACCGCTTTGGTCATACTAAAAACATCGCCCCCTTTACGGAAGTCGATCAATGCAGATAAAGAAAAGTTTTTGTATGAAAATGTATTTCTGAATCCTCCAATCCAGTCTGGATTTACATATCCTAATACTTCAGGGTCAACGGTTTCGTTTGGCATACCATCTTCATCGATAACAATTTTACCAGCACCATCCCTTTCAAACGTGGTACCATAAATTGCCCCCCACTCATCTCCCGGGAATGCCATTAAGGTTGTTCCTCTATAATAATTTGAAATTTGTAGTTCCTCTAATTCGTCATCTAATTCAACAACTTCATTTTTATTTGTTGACCAGTTGAGATTGGCATCCCAGCTAAAGCCATTTTCTGATTCGATAATAGTACCATATATTTGTAGTTCAATCCCGCTATTTCTTATACTTCCCGCATTTTTCATCCATCCACTGTATCCTGATGAATATGGAATATCAACATTAAGAAGTTGATTTTCAGTAATGGCATTATAATAAGTAATATCAACGCCAAGACGGTTTGCAAAGAATTTAAATTCACCACCAAACTCAAAACTGTTGGTTTTTTCGGGTAACAAATCATAAGTTGGCAATGTTGACGGCAGCCCAAACAAGTTAATGCCGTTAAATGTTGTTCCTATCGGGTAAAAAACAGGGCGTAGTTGGTAAGGATATGTTGCGTTACCAACAACTGCGAATCCTCCACGTACTTTTCCATAAGTAAAAATATTTGACTCCAACCCAAAGGCTTCTGTAATTATAAAACCTAAATTAAACGATGGATACCAAAAGTTCCAGTTTTGTTTTGGCAGCGTCGAACTCCAGTCGCCACGTAAAGTCATATCTAAATAGAGATACCTTTTATATCCAAGGTTTGTGGAAGCAAAAACACTATTGGTAACACTCTTAAATTTAGTAAAGCTCACCGATGGTTCACCTTCAAAATTTGAAGTTGAGAAAAAGTTAGGGATAATTAAATTAGTTCCATAAGTTGTTGCATACTGATCGAATGATACGCGATGGTTACCACCAACAGTTGCAAATATTGATAAATCATCAGTAATATATTTATCAATTTTTAAAAGCAAATCAGCATTTGTTTCACTTTCTAACAAGTACTGTTCCCATAAATTTCCATTGGTTGCATTTTCATACATATCTGTCCAGTCTCTGGAATATTTATGATATGTAAACTTGCGGTGTTCATTAAAAAAGTCGGTACCAACTCTACCAACGATATCTACACCATCAAGTAAATTATAATTTATAGCTACATTTCCATAAACACGGTTTCTTTCGCGTGACATTTTATTTACATTTGCGTTCCAGTAAGGGTTTGGATGTTGTGAAGGATATGCCATCATCCAGTTGAATGCGGTGGGTTGGCCTTCATATAGTACAATGTCTTCATAATGTTCTTCTAAATATTTAGTGTCAACCTGACGGCCAAACCAGGAGTTAAATTCCAATAAAGGGTTTCTCATGGAATTTCCCTGTTGCGGAATGTTGTCATTATTTAATTGTGTGAAGGTTACATTTATATCAAACGACAGTTTATCAGTTAATTTAAAGCTGGAATTAAGCCCCAGGTTAAGTTTATCCTGATCAGTATTTGGAGATGTCCCTTTTTGGTTTGTGTAACCAATTGTTAAACGTCCTGATGCATTTTCGCTACTTGAGGTTAATGCAATACTGTTTGTATTTGAAAATCCTGTTTCATAATAATCTTTAACATTATCGGGGCGTGAGATCCATGGTGTAGGAATTACATTGCCATCAGCATCTAATGGCGAATCCATTTGAGCAACCATTAAACCGGCATCAAGCCTGGAACCCCAACTTTCGTCCCAATCCATTCTATAACCACTGCCATCCAGTGCCCAACGGAATTCCCTTAAATCGTGAAACTCCTGGTAAGTCAAATCAGGATAATTGTTTTTCCACTCATACTCACTTCCATTCCTGCCCTGGCCATATTCGTTTTGGTAATCGGGCAAAATATATACTTTATCAAATGCCACGGATGTAGAAAACTCAACACCTATCCCTTTTCGCTTACCCCCTTTTTTTGTGGTTATTAAAATTACCCCGTTGGCAGCCCTGCTTCCATATAATGCAGCAGCACTGGCACCTTTCAGTACAGAAACGCTCTCGATATTGGATGGGTCAATATCCATAGCGGCATTACCAAAGTCGGTGTATGTTGATGATGATCGTGCCGAGGACATTCCATTCATTATCGGGGTTCCGTCAACAACAAAGAGCGGTTGATTAGAGCCTGAAAAACTCTTATTACCTCTAATTACAATACTAGATGAAGACCCTAATTGCCCCGAAGAAGTAACAATCTGAGCTCCGGCAATTTTACCCGAAAGTGCTGCAACAACATTTTCAGGATTTGTTTCGGCTATTTCATCGCCCTTTACGTCCTGCACTGCATAACCCAGCGCCTTTTTTTCGCGTTTAATACCGAAGGCAGTTACTACAACTTCTCCTAATTGGGCAATGTCCTCTTCGAGAGTAACATTGATAATCCTTTGAGCCCCAACCGGGATTTTCTGAGTTACATAACCCACAAAGCTAAATACAATTACATCACTCTCAGTTACTACATTGAGCGTATAAGAGCCATCAAGGCTGGTTACTGTACCGGTAACCGTTCCCTCAATGTACACGGTTGCTCCGGGGAGACCTTCTCCTGTATATCCGTCAATAACCTGCCCTGTTATATTTATTTGGGCAAATAGCTGCATATTAAAAATCAGCAGCAAAAAAATAAATGTAATTTTCTTCATAATCGAGTTTTTAATTAATGAATAAGATATGGTGAATGTTTATTAATACAATTTTTTAATTCCTATACCTGGTAAATCATCAAGAGTAACTTTACCTTTAATAACTTTCATGCCTTCAAAAACATCATTACTGATAAGCAGGTTTCCATCGAGATCGGCCCAATCAACAAGCGGCGATAATTGGGCAGCGGCCGAAACGGCACAGGAAGTTTCTGTCATACAACCTATCATTACCTTCATATTGAGGGCTCTTGCAACTGTAATCATCTTATGGGCTTCGCGTAGCCCGGTACTTTTCATCAGCTTAATATTTATTCCGGAATAAACGTCTTTAAACCTTGCCACATCCGACAATCGTTGGAATGCCTCATCGGCAACAGTTGGCAACGGGCTTTTTTCCGTAAGCCAGGCCATGTCGTCCATTTGTGTTTTTGGCATGGGTTGCTCAACAAATACAATCCCTTTCTCCTTTAGCCAAAAAATCATGTCTAAAGCCTCATGTTTATCCTTCCATCCCTGGTTTA
>JAOZRY010000322.1:0-2534 GCA_029939965.1 Bacteroidales bacterium
TTTGTTTATTTCAATTGAAAAGCATACCACTATTTCAATTCAAAAGCATACCATTTCATTAAAATGGCAATGGCTTCAAATTCTTTTTCTCGATTTAAAAAATTCAACCGATATTGCTGAAAGGCTGGGGCACACAAAATACAGTCTTTTCCTTAAGGACTGCTTTTCGGATCTCACTAACCCCATTTACAATAGCGATGCTAATGTTTACCAATACGTTGGTGATGAAGTTATTTTAATATGGAATTTGAAACATGGACTAAGGAATTTAAATTGCTTTAAATTGTTTTTTGATTATAAAAAAAGGCTTTGTAAAAGAGTTAATAAAACACTCCTGTTTACAGAATATTTAGATGTGGAATTACCTTCTGATTTCCAATACAAAAAAGATTTTGTTGGAGAGTTTAATCTGTAGGGAAAGGATCATCCGGTAAAAGTATTTTCGATGGAAGAATTATTGAATGAAACATCACATCAGGATTTGTTGAAATGACTTGGTCTGTTTCTTCCATCACATTTCCTCACAATAAAAATAATGCCTTGAGAATAATGTTTTTGATAGAATTGCTTAGAAAACAGTTCTTTACTTTGATCATCAATTCAAAATCGGAATATATATGAATATTATCGAAGAATCCCGGAATTATGTCATCGATCTATTTAAAAACCACAGTGATGACAAGCTAAGATATCACAACATTGAACACACCAAAAATGTGGTACATGCAACAATACTTATTGCCGGCAAATGCAAAGTTTCTGAAAAAGAACTCGAAATGCTTACGGTTTCGGCTTGGTTTCATGACGTTGGGTACCTCGAAAAAATTATAAATCACGAAGATATTAGTAAAAAATATGCGAGGGAGTTCCTAGTAGAACATGGATTTAATGAAGAGTACATTGCTCAGGTAGAAAAGTTTATTGAAGCCACCCGAATGCCACAAAACCCACAAGACAAGCTTTCGGCAATTTTGTGCGATGCGGATTTATTCCATGTATCTCAGGAGGATTTTATGACTGAAACCCAAATATTTTGGGATGAACTTTCGGCAATGAATGGTGAAGACCTTAGCGAAATAAAATACCTGGAAAGAACACTGCGATTTTTCAAGGATCATAAGTTTAAAACTGAATACGGGAAAACCGTTCTTAATCCTGGTAAAAAAAGCAATCTCAAAAAAGTAAAAAAAGCATTGAAACAACATCAGCAGGATATGCTGAACGACCTTGAAAAGAAACAAAAGAAAATTACCCGGCTTGAATAAAACTGAAATCATTAAAATTGTAGCTTTCGGAGATTCTATCACCGAAGGAACTTACGGTGGTGCAGATGTGAGCCAAACCTATCCATCACTTTTGCAGAACGTGCTTACCAAAAACGGAATTAATACCGAAGTCGTTAATACTGGAATTCCGGGCGAAACTGCCGTTGAGGGTTTAAAAAGGTTTAAATGGCATGTATTACCGCAAAACCCAAATTATGTACTGATTATGTACGGAGCCAACGATTCGTACATTCCTCCCGGATACAGGCATCCTGTGATTTCCATCGAAGATTTTACCTCAAGTATCGTGATGCTAATAAAAATGGCAAAAGAAAACCACATTTGCCCAATCCTTATGACCACTACGCCATTGGCTATCGAAGGTTTCTTCGACGATGATGTTTCTAATTCAGAGTCTCATACTAATTATCTGGAAAAATTTATGGTAATAATTCGTGAAATAGCCACAAAAGAAGGTATAACACTGATTGATCATTATCAAACCTGGAAACTCAAAGATGCTGAATTGGGAATACTTGCAAAGTACCTTCCTGACGGAGTACATCCAAATGCAGCCGGAAACCTTTTGATAGCCGAAACAACTGCTGTTTCAATAATTAGACTTATGAACGAGTAACCAAGAAAACATGAAAAAAGACTTTACGCGTCGTGCCTTTATTAAAGCAACATCTGTGGCAGGAATTGGGTTAGCAGCAGCCCATCCATCGCTTTCGGCAATCCATTCAAACCCGAAAAAACCAGGATTGCACTTATTGGTGTTGGGCTTCGTGGGCAGAACCATTTGTACAATCTGATGCAACGCGCCGATGTAGAAATACCGGCAATCAGCGACTCTGACCCACTCATGATAAATGCTGCCCTAAAAATGATTGGAACAGCAGGCTGGCAAAAACCTGAAGTTTATACTGGTGATAAATTTGCGTACCGCGATATGCTTGCACGTAACGATATCCAGAGTGTGATTATTTCTACCCCATGGCTGTGACATCCAATTATGGCTGTCGATACCATGAAGGCAGGTAAATTTGCCGGGGTAGAAGTATCAGCAGCCAACACCATCGAAGATTGCTGGGATATGGTAAATGCTTTTGTGGAATCAGTAAAAAGAAACATTGAACCCCCGCTTGATGTGTATGATGCAGCAGCATGGAGTGTAATAACACCACTTTCGGAGCAATCGATTGCCAATGGTGGAGAACCTCGCGATTTCCCTGACTTTACACTGGGAAGATGGATAAAAAGAAAACC
>JAOZRY010000322.1:2634-4786 GCA_029939965.1 Bacteroidales bacterium
AAAAAAAAGCGGAGGCAGTAGCCTCCGCTTTTTGTATGTAAAGTCTAAGATTAACTTTATTAGCTTACTTGGAAACAGATACTTTATGAACTTGTTTTGTGTTTCCGGCATTTACTTCTACAAAGTAGAGGCCATCAGAAAAATTATCAACATTAATCTGAATTTTTTGATTGCCACTATTAACCATTTGTGCATCGCGGCTTAGCATTACCTTACCCATCAAATCATAAACTTTAATGCTTACAGGCTGATTTTTCTTGTTTTCAAAAACAACATTAACGGTACTTGAAGCCGGATTAGGATATACAATAAGATCAAAATCAGCTACTTCTTCGATACCTGTAATCATACTCATGTCAGTAGAATTCGCGTTTAGAATTTCGCCTGTGGTTTGATCGATCAAGAGTCCGATGATGGTCATTTTGTCGGTTCTCATAGTAGCAGGTACAGTGTAGGTATATGTGTAAGTGTGAATATCTCCTGCACTGATCGAAGCAGGTAAACTATTGGGAGTTCCGTCCCATCCACCTAAAATCTCGCGGGCAACATGATCGTAATGCATATCAGCAGCAGGAACCGGGTTGGGTAATAATTCGAATCCACCCATTACACCATATCCACCACCTGAATAATAGTTGGCTTGTGCCCATTGTGAAGATACGCCCCACAGGCTGTCTTCGGCAATAACAGCATTAAAACGCAATTCGCTATTGATGTCAACCACAAATTCAGAAATCACATCAAAGCTTATTTCACGAGTAGTTTCGTTCCAATCGACGGTTGAAAGATCGAGAGATGCAGGCGTAATGGCTTCAATTCTGTCCAGATAATAGTCTTCGAAATCTGCCGGATTAATTGCTCCAACAGCACGGTCAACCAAACCATTTGGGTAACCTGAAATATGAGCGGCTATTGCATTATCGTAAACCGTATTTACCATTGGATCGCCATTATGAACAGCAACACCAACCCAGGTTTCAGGATATGTTTCCGCCATGTAATCCATTGCAACGGTTCCACGAGGACACCATCCACACCATGTTCCGGTAGCTTCTTCACCAAATACTTTTTTCACAGGGATAAATGGAACTACACCTATCGAATGTGTTAGTGTATTGTTCGAGGGATCTTCGTCAATATTTCCATTAATATTTTCAATAGTAACCACAATTTCATACGAACCTTCATCTCCGAAAGATACCGGCGTTCCATGTGTAAAATCATAAGTACCACCTATTGAAATATTCACACCAGTAACAGAGTAAACTTCAGCAGCACCACCATCAATAGTATAAGAAACATCAAAAGAAGTAACGGTTTCAGAACCTCTGTTTTTAACTTTCCCCATTATTTGTACTTCATCATCTATTTCAACAAAGAAAGGAATGAATAATTCCATCAATTCCATATCATAGGTAAATGCAGCAGATCCACCTGACAACTCATAGGCAAAAATTCTGTTGGGCGTTTGTTGTATACTTCCAATCAGGAGTTTTAAACCTGATTCAGGGTCATCCCAGGTACATGCTCCACCAGCAATGCTGCCAGCCAAATATCCGGGAACATCACTTGCTTCGTGAGTAACGCCGGTGTAATCCATGGTGTTGATATCCCATTGGTGAAAGGTTACAGCTTCAACTCCGTTTTGTTGAAATAACCATAAACATGGATTGTCAGGGTAAGTATCGTCATAAGCTGATCCGTAGCAATCTGCATTACCAACATTTGCAACCAATTGTCCACCATTCATATCAATGGCTCCTAATTCTTCCCAGTTGCCAATCCAGAAACCACCGTTTCCCTCATCCAGACCTGGATCAAAGGCAATGTGACGAATACCTGTAATACCTGAGCAGTTTGCATTAATTGTAGCAATCAGAGTTTCGTTGGCAAGATCCATAACTCTAAGATTCATGTCGGCTGCTGCGCCATAAAAATAAGTACCATCATAGGCCAGGTCGCGTATGGCCGAAACACCTCCAATAGTGAAGTCAGTTGCATTTCCACCATCCATATCATAACGGGTAATGGTTGCAGCGTTCCATGTTGGGCAATACAAATGGTTTCCATCTGTCTCTATACCAGGCTGCGCTCCGGCGTTGGCATCAAAAGACCACATAACATCCCAGATTACATCTGTTCCTACAACTTG
>JAOZRY010000323.1 GCA_029939965.1 Bacteroidales bacterium
TCTCATTTGCAGGAGCTCTCCTTTATGCGTTTTAATTTTTTCGATAAATTTAAATTTTTCAACAAACACATCCTCCGAAACAATGGCCAGATCATTTCTTATCAGGTCAACAATAGTATTGTGCTCGGCACTTTCCTTTACATCATTCAATAAAATATACCTGGCATTATCAATTCCGGCATCAATAGTACCTTTCATCGGAAAAGATGAGATTGTACCATTTTTGATCTGCACAAAAGTTTCGGGAGAAAACACAACAAATTTATCTTTAAAATACAATTTGTATTTCGCAGTGCTACGAAGAAAAATATCCTGAAGATTGAGGTTTGTTTTTATCAGGCTTCGAAAGGTAAGATTAAGCAAGTATGAATTCCCATGATTGATTTCATTCTGAACCCTGTAAAAAGCTTTTTTGTAGATTTCAAACGAAGGAGGCACGGCTTCAAACTTAATGAAATCAATGTTTTTCTGATAAGTTTTCGGAAATTCCCTTCCGGGCATTGAAAAACTTATATATTGCGGCAGTTCATCCAAAGTAAATACCAAAGGATTTTTACTATCAAAATCGATAATAAAAAAAAAGGGTTGTCCTTGTTCAGATAAAGCGTTTATTTTTGAGGCGAAATTTAATACCATGCGAAACACCAAAATTCTAATTGTTGATAATTACGACTCATTCACATACAATCTTGTCAACATTTTGCGCAAATGTACAAAACACAGCTTTGAAGTAAGAAGAAATGATAACATTGATATAAAATATGTTGATGATTTTGATAAAATATTATTTTCACCCGGTCCGGATATTCCAAAAGAAAACGGAATAATGTGGCAAATAATTCAGGAATTTAAGCACACAAAAAGTATTTTGGGAATCTGCCTCGGGTTTCAGGCAATAGGTAAATATTTCGGGGCATCGCTTTTTAATCTGAAAAAAGTTTACCATGGCCAGGCCAGGCAAATTAAAATTATGGATACAACAGAGAAATTATTTCAGGGCATTGAATCACCTTTTACAGGTGGTTTGTATCATTCATGGGGCATTTCGGATGTATTATTTCCATCACAACTTATAATTACAGCTCAATCGGAGGAGGGACGAATTATGGCTTTAAGACATCAATCTTTTGATATTCGCGGGGTACAATTCCATCCCGAATCCATCATGACACCAAGGGGAGAAAAAATTATCAGAAATTGGTTAGATTATAATTTCTAATATTCTTCAAAAAAACCGAGGTTGTTTTTTGGGGAATATTATTTGTTATGAAAGAGCTGAGGGCAAAAGGCTGAGGGCTGAGAGATAGAATTTGGTTATTATTTAGATCAATCTCATTCAATCTACCATCAATCTCTTTTCCGGCTCGTTCGGGATAAACTGTTAAAAGCATTGTTTTACATGAATTAATCAAAACTTAATGAAATTATAACACCCACCTAAATTCAAAATAATACATTTGCGTTCTTGATCGAAAAACTTATGAATTCAGAATTTTCACTTTTATTACAGGACCATAAAAAATTTGGGCAAATACTGCAGCCTTTTTTGATTAATGAAAGCAGTATTCATAAAGAATACTATTCGATACTCAGCAGGCTATCGGGTGACAGAATTGAGAGTATGGGCGATAAATTAACAGATGGGCAAAAGCTCATTCTAAAAACTATCGACAAATACAACGACAAAAATATTGCCCTCCGTTTTACCTCCAAAAAAAATACCGTTCGCGATTTTGTTCAAACCGTTAAAAGTGATTACGTTGAGAGTTTCATCAGACCCTTCATCGAAAAGCAAATGGCAATATGCATTGGAATAGCCAAAAATGAAGGTATCCGGATTTTTTACCGGGAAACAAAAAATGTAGTCTATAAAACCAATCATGTTGAAATTGAAGAGAAACCTGCAGAGATTGTCTTTAATTTTAAAAAACTTGAAAACGAAACCCATTATTTTCAAACCATCAGCCACAACGGAACTTCTATAAACTTACAAGACAAGGGGGGGGTGATACTTACAAATGATCCCTGCTGGCTGCTGCTCGACCAAAAACTTTATTTTTTTAAGGAAGATGTTGACGGTAAAAAATTAAAACTTTTTTTCGACAAAGAGTTTGCTGTGATTCCTGAGAAATTCGAGAAAAAGTATTTTTCAACGTTCGTTAAAAATTGCATTCGCGATTTCCCGGTGCGTACAGAAGGGCTCGACATCATCAACATAAACCCCATTAAGTATCCAGTTCTTTCGCTGGAGATTGATTTTTCGGGATTACCGGGGCTATTTCTAATTTATAAATATGGCAAAAAAAGTATTCGGAATATTGATCCAATTACAAAATATGTGGATTACCGGATGATAGAAGAAAAGCACCTGTTTGAAGTTTTAAACCGAGATACTGATTGGGAAGATCGGGTACTAAAAATATTACTAACGAATGGTTTAAAACTAGCACACGACAATGTTTTTATCCTTAATAAAGATCAGGATAAATATAATTTGGTAAACTGGCTTAACGCAAACACAAAAATGCTGATGGAACATGGGTTTCATCTCGAACAGGATATTGCAGATATGAAATTTTTTACCGGATTTATGGAAATTACAGTCCGGTTTGAAGAGAAAAATGACTGGTTTGATGTTTATGCTATGGCCAACTTTGGCGATGAGTTTGAGATATCCATCATAAGCCTACGAAAACACCTTCTCAACGGAATTCGGGAATTTAAACTCCCCGATGGCCGCATTGCCATCCTTCCTGAAGAGTGGTTCGGAAAATATACAGATCTGGTTTCTTTTGGCGAAGATTATCGCGACAGGTTAAGATTAAATAAAAAACATTATTTTCTGGTAAGTGGATCGTTGAGCGAAACAAACTCCATTTCCGAAGCTAAACTTGAAGAGCTAAGCAAGAAAAATCTAAAAGATTCATTTGAACTGCCTGCAAATGTAAATGCAACATTGCGGAGCTACCAATTAGAAGGATTTCAATGGCTGAGTTTTTTGAGAAAACATAAATTTGGCGGTTGTCTCGCCGATGATATGGGTTTGGGGAAAACCCTGCAAACACTCACTTTGCTGGTTAGCCACATTAACCAAAGTAAGCCCGAAAGCCCAATCAACATTCAGGAATCAAAAGGACATGTAGATTTGTTTACTGAGGTCGAACGTAAGGAATCCTCCGTAAAACCTTCGTTGGTGGTAATGCCTTCGTCGTTGATTCATAACTGGCGGGATGAAATAATGAAGTTTACCCCACAAATTAAGTTCCTTATCTACACCGGATTGCGGCGCTCCAAGTTATTGGATAAAATCCCGAATGCCCATATAGTGCTTACTACCTACGGAACGGTGAGGAAGGATCATGAAAAACTCAGTGGATTTACATTCGATTATGTAATTTTGGATGAAAGCCAGATGATTAAAAACCCCACATCCAAGATAGCAAAGGCTACCTATAAACTCAATGCCAATTACAGACTTGCATTAAGCGGCACTCCCATCGAAAACTCTCTCAGCGATTTATGGTCCCAAATGCACTTTTTAAATCCCGGATTACTGCGCGATATAAACTTCTTTAAACACTATTTTGCCAATCCCATCGAAAAAAACGATGATGAAGAAAAAAAGAAAAAGTTGGACTTTTTAATAAATCCGTTTATCCTGCGACGCACAAAGGGACAGGTAGAAAAAGAACTCCCCAAATTAAGCGAAGAATATGTTTACTGTGAAATGTCGCCCAAACAAAAAACAAAATACCAGAGCGAAAAAATCGCCATTCGCAATTACATACTCCAAAGTTTCGAAAAACAAGACACTTCAAAAACCGCAATAATGATGGTGCAGGCACTTACAAAGCTAAGGCAGTTGGCCAACCATCCGGTTTTAATAGACGAGGATTACGAGGAGGATTCAGGTAAATTTGAGGAGGTAATACGCAACCTTGAAACACTAATCAGCGAAGGACACAAAGTACTGGTCTTTTCATCTTTTGTAAAACACCTCAAAGTTTATATTGATTATTTTAATGAGAATAATCTCAAATATTCTGTGCTAACCGGCGAATCGCGACAAAGAGCCAAAATCATCAAAGAATTCCAAACAGACCCCGAAAGAAGTGTTTTCTTTATCTCGCTCAAAGCCGGTGGTGTAGGGCTTAACTTAACAGAAGCCGAATATGTATTTATACTTGATCCGTGGTGGAACCCCCAGGCCGAAAATCAGGCCATTAATCGTGCGCATCGCATAGGGCAAACCAAGCCTGTTTTTGCATACAGGTTTATTTCGCTGGGCACCATCGAAGAAAAAATCTTGTCGTTGCAAAGAAAAAAATCCAAATTAGCTGAATTATTTATCACATCCGATAATCCTCTCAAAGGGCTTAATATTACTACTATTAAAGATTTGATAGAATAGATTCATATTTTTAATATTCTCCAAAAATCGGGGCAAGCTGTATTATCTTTGGCAAGTTATCTTAATGTTCCGAAAAAATTGTGAAGGATAAAAAAGATTAAAAACAATAACATTCAATCTCTTTTCTGGCGCACATTAAATATATTTCTACAACCAACATAAGTTAGGTATGAAATTGATAAAGGTTTGTGTAATGGTAACACTGATTATTATAACAGTTAGCCTCTGCAATTCGTGCCGCAAAACTGCTTTTCAGGTTGTTTATCCTACTTTGAATGATGGAAGGTACGATAGTGAATTTCCATACAGAAACTGTTCGGAGGAGTTGGATGAAATTTCAAAAACAGTAAAAAAACTCTACTGCCTTGT
>JAOZRY010000324.1 GCA_029939965.1 Bacteroidales bacterium
GCATTTTTTTTCTGAAGTTGAATAGTTTGCCTGACAACTTGCTGTAAGTCTATTTTTATCGGGTTAAATTTTATTATATCAGAACTTTTCCGTGTCCAGTCCAGGAGGTTCTCTAACAATGCGAATATCTCTTCAGCAGAATTCCTGAGTATCTCAACAAAATGCTTACGTTCCTTATCCGAAAAATCATTATAATCATCGTGCAACAAATTGGAAAAACCAATCAGTGTATTAAAGGGGCTTTTTAAATCGTGCGCAATAATCGAATAAAACTTATCCTTGGTTTCGTTACTCTCGATAAGTTTTTTCTCATTCATTTTCAAAGCTGTTGTCCTCTCCTTCACCACCTTTTCTAACTTCCCGGCTGACCGTACTTTAAATAAAAGAAAAACTGCAATCAACAATAAAACAATTATACTAAGTAAAATAATAAGTATTAACTGCCTGATCTGAAGTTGATCACGTTCCAATTTTAGTTCATTTAATTTCGCCCCCTGTTCGTGCATTTCTTTTTCACGGGTCATTTCATTTTCATGAAGTTCTATTAAAAGATTAGTCAGATTGGAAATGCTTGATTCTTTTGTTTTCTTAACCAATGGAATATACAATTCAAGGTAGTTATGTGCCCTGTTGTGATGCCCACTGTTTTCACAGTAATTAATGTAAAACTCGTAATATCGCAACAGTAATTCTTCAACACCGGTTTCCCGGGCGTAAGAAATACCCTGATCCAGTTCATTTTTTACAGCCTCCCACTTTCCTGTTTTTTGATAACACGAAGCCAGATTAACATGATTTTGAGCAATTCCGAATTTGTTTTGAATAGCTTGATTGATTTCAAGTGCTTCTTTAAACTTTTCGACCGCTACTTGAAAATTACCGGTCATCAAATAAACAGAACCCTGCTGATTGAGCAAGCCGGCTACCAAATACCTACTATTAGCATTTGAATAATGAACATACGCTTTTTGGAAATATGCAAGTGCTGAATCATATTGCATTTGGTCGGAACAAGCCACCCCCATTTGTCTATTGGCCAGAGCGATAATATCAGTAAAATCAAACTCATTAGCAATTACCCGTGCACTATCATTATAATATAATGCGCTTTTGTAATCCTTTATTAGCAAATATATATTACTCAGGTTTAGTTTGTTTTGACACATAAAATGCTGTTCGCCTCTATCGCCTTTTACATCAATGCGATTTTCGTTTGCCTCAAAAAACAATTTATAGGCCTTTGCCAATTCACCGGTTTTAAGATAAAGGTCGCCCAAAATCTGCATCGAACCAATAGCACCGTGCATATTTCCTTTATCCTGGTAACATTGTATCGATTCGAGAAGGTTAGACTTTGCTTCCAAAAAATTTCCGAGCTTAAAATTACAGTATCCAACCCAATACAAGGCCCAACCTACTTTATTGGTGTCCCCTTCATTTTTGGCAAGATTTGTAGCACTAAGGAGAATTTGTATGGCTTTTTTATTTTTATCGATATTGCAAAAAGCTTTACCAAGTTGTATCCTGCCTATAATCAAGCGAGAATTATCACCTTTTCTCTCGTAATATTTCAAGCTCAGATTAATAAAATAAACCGCACTATCAAACTGTCCTAAAAAATTATAGCTGTTTCCAATACGAGCATACAGTACTGCCATATAATTGGAGTCAGCAATTTGATTAAATAGTGAAAGTGATTTTAAATTGTACTCCAAACACTTGTCCCACTCAACCTGATATTTGCTGATGCCCGAAAGTAGGAGATAAGCATTTGCCTGATCGCGAATTGAATTGTGCAATTCGGCCAATTTGAGATATTGGGTGGCGTAACCAACCGCGATGCGCGAATTGTTATCGTAGTAATAATTGGCGAGGCTATAAAGTATTCTCATTCGCTCAACTCCCGAAGTGTTGGCCAGCTTTTCTTTGAATGTGATAATACTGTCGGGTTCCTGAGCAAAGGAGGGCATAATAATGAGAAACTGGAAAATTATTATCAGTAAAATGATCGACCTGTTACATTGTTGTTTTTGCAACTGTTTGGAATTTATGTATCCTACAAAAATATTAAAAAATGCTATCACTACCTTGAAAAATGCTGATAATAAAAAAGGTTGTATATTTTGACATCTAACCTGAACAAGCCGGAAAAAAGATTGATCGTAGATTGAATGAAATTGGCTGTCAATCTTTTCCCAATCTTTATCAAGACATGTAATATTTTGCCAAAAACAACAAGAATATTAGAAATATGAGTCCGCATCAATTGGCTATTTAGTGTTCGTCCATAAAGTCAGTGTCTGATCTATAATGTTCTCTAACGAGGCTTGTGAAGTGCTGAAAAACAATTAGTTTACTTTTGTAAATGTTTGTTTTCAGCACAAGCATAACGAAGTTAGGGGACATTAGAGACAGACACTATTTAAACCGCAAGCGGGAAACAAACATTGGTAACATGTTAGCGTTAGTGGCTTGTTAAGAGCCTAATCCAGAATTGATATAAAATAGTAATCGTGTGCTATCAAAAGTATTGCAATTATTGCTAATGCAATTCCAATCCAGTTAGCACGCGAAAGTTTTTCTTTAAAAATTACATATCCTGTGAGTGAAGCCAGTGCCACTACACCTACATTATATACAGGTATGAACACGGAAACCTGGAAAACACCCAACCCTTTGAGGACGAAAAGTGTTGAATACCAGTTTAAAAGTCCAAGAAAAATTCCGGCAACAATATTTTTTACTTTTAATATTTGTTTTTGTTTTACTGATTTAAAAATAAAAACAAACAGCCCAAATATGAGAGCAAAACCAAAGGAGGTAGATAAAAACGGCACAAAATCGGTTGTAATATAAAAATGCTCGGCTGCTTTCATCAGCGAATCGTTTGTTCCAACAGCTACAAACAGCAGTACCGGAAGAAAATAATTAAATTTGTTTGTGCCATTTTTTTTGGCCTTTTGTGAAGTTAAATAAAAGGCCACCAATCCTGTAATTATTCCTACAATTTTAATAAAACCGGAAGTATCACCAAAAAATACAAATCCAAGTGAAACAGGAATAACTACCGACATTCTGCTGGAAATAGCAGTAACCGCTACTCCCGCCTTTTGAGCAGAAAGTGCAAAAAGGTTAAAAGCTACTATCAACGAAAATCCCAATATAATTGCAAAGTAAAACCATGGCTGATCGGGGATACTGGAAATACTGAAATTACCCGTTTCGCTCAAAAACCCAAACCCTGATGCAATTAGATAGTTTACTGTAATAGCCTGCACAATACTAATTTTAAAAGTATTGAATACCCTAAAAGTGATAATAATTAGTGTAGAAAGAAATATTGATAAAATAAGGTAAGCCACAATTTTGATTTTTTTTGAAAAAACTTTTAAAGACATCGAGTGCCTGTATGAACATTGTTATTGCATCCAACGGTTTCGCTATGCTGTGCAGCGCATTAATATTACATGTTTTGCTTCTTACAAATATATTAAATTAATATATGTAAATTGCATATTTACAATGAATAGTACTATGCAGTATGAGCGTTTGTTGGCGGTATATGCTTTTTACACGGTTTCTTTTTGCCTTGGCTTTACCTTCACTTTTCTACGTGTATTTCGCTTGAAGTATTCACTTAATTTTTCTTCTTCTTCTTTTGTTAATGGCTCTTGTCCACCTATGAAGTCAACGTCTAATTCTTTTTTGTTTTTTTGTTTTTTCATAATTACAAATTTGAATAATATCTATTGATAAGTCGTAATGCTGCATTAGTATTGATTATCATTAATCTACCTCCAAAATGAACAGCACCCAAAGATTCAACATAATGGTCAACAAGTTGAGTCTTCGATATAAATGCAACATTTCCCTCATGTCCTCTTTGGAATGACATTTTACATGCAAAGGCAACTAAATTCCCAGGAACTCCTGCATAAATCTTCCCTTTCCCTTTGTTACAGATTTTAAGTCTGTTTTTGTTATTCTCGATATAGTAGTTTGGAAACTGTCATTTGAAATAACATTTTTAATAGAATTAGTCAGCTCATCAATCTCGAAATCAAGTCCTGTATTTTCTTTTTCATGCATTAAACAAAGATACTTATATTCTTTAAATTATTGAATCTTCTTTGCATTACCCCGCCAACGTATTAGTGTTTTATGCGAAATTAAAAAATAGCAAAAAAGTTAAGAGCGAGAGTACAATGTTTAATTAGTGTTTATCCATAATGTCCGATTTCTTCCCCGAAGTGTCGTGGGTAGGCTATTACGCTCGTCTTTAAACTTAATCCTATACAAAAGTAAATTTTAGCTACCCTTATAAAGTAGAACAAATTGATGTCTTTCCTGAAAATGAACAGGTGCAGCGCACCGGTAATATTTATAGAAAATGCACCTCCACGAAAACACGAGGTGCAGCGCACCGAAATATTAAACCCAATAACAGATATTCCGGTGCTCTGCACCTTTGGGGTATCGGGGGAGACGCTGATGCTACAAATATTTCGCAGCTCTGCCGCTTATTCCCCAGGTTTAATTGGACGTTGATATTTTTCTGGAAAATGAAAAGAATAGCCAGAATCTGCCTACGTAAATTTCGGTGGTGAAAAAATACAATAATCTATAATAAACTGAGAATTAGTCGTGTCCAACTTTGGACGGGTAGCCAGGGATTGTAATAAAAAACTGGTGTTTGAAGCAATGGAGAAACATTAGCCCAACGGATGGTGCCCAGCGGCAGGGATTGGAGTGGTAGATTGCT
>JAOZRY010001029.1 GCA_029939965.1 Bacteroidales bacterium
AAACAGCAGACCATCTGCCAGTAAAGAGAGTTCCTGTTCCTGTCAACAGCCCTGAAACAAGACCAAAAATATTATCCGGTCCGAGCGGGTCAGCTCCTGCAGGTATTCGATTATATCCTATATATGCACCAAGCCCGACTCCTGACAGATATTTTTCATATACTTCATCAAGTATGGACTCTTCCTGTATCTTGCCTGTTGTTAAATCAACCATTAAAATTTTACCAATGTAGCCTTTACCTTTACTCATAAAAATATCTCCAACTATTTATTTATCTGAAAGTTTCTATAAAATGTATTAATGACTTTCATGTTTTATTGTGGACAGGTGCTGGTAAAAAACCAAAACTGCCATAAGAGTTATATTAAAATAACGTACAATTATATATTTGTTTAGATTCAAATAAGATAAATAACTGCTTTTTGTCAAGATAAATATTAAAATTGCTTTTTAAATTCAGGTGCTTCTATTCTTTATTTCAGCATTGATTTGCTGTGTGGAACAGGTTATAGGTACTGTTTTATGGTAAATATTGAATTGATTATCAGTCCTGACGCACATATTTTTTAAACCAGCAACAACAATACATTCGATAAGTATTTAATTTTTTTTATCGCAAAAAGCTGTAGACGAATCGTTTTAATTTTGCTAATGTCAACATGGTTTGATATTAATAATGAAGCAAAAGGACGGATATAGCTATGCCATCACTAAATACTGATCTAACATTTGTATGTTGCGGTCGAACAATCACCAGTCAGGAAATAAAAGACATTCAAGAAACAATCCGAATATTTCCAAATTTAAGTTATAAGGAATTAATACAGACAATCTGTGAGCATTTACAGTGGTATACAGCAGGAGGGGCTAATAAAACTGAGGCTTGTACTAAAATGCTTGAAAAACTTGAAATATACATGGGGGTGGGAGCATTGTGTATGCAGCAGTCCTTTTAAAGCCTAAAGATGCATTTTACACTGATTCGTCCTGGAGTAATCTTGGTATTGAATGGAAGAAAGAGCTCGAACCTCACTATGAAACCGCATCAAAAATGCTTGGGATAGTTGATAATCCCTGTTCTGATATCCAGGATTCTTACTTAAAGACTACTGCCAAAGCCATGAACGCAGGCTCTACTTTTGGGCCTACACCAAACGGCATCTATTTTGGTACTCCGGAAGTGATGAAGTCTGATCCATACTTTAATGGCGACGGTCCATCACGGGCAGGCTGTCATTTGTGCGGAAGATGTTTCACAGGGTGCCCTCATGGTTCGAAAAATACCCTTGATTTGAATTATCTCTATCTTGCACAACGTCTTGGAACGGATATCCT
>JAOZRY010001030.1 GCA_029939965.1 Bacteroidales bacterium
TTGGTATACCCACATGATAAAATAAATCCATATTTAAGTAAAGAGTAATACTGTTTAAGTTAAAACACATATGCGACATTGGTAAGGAGCAAATCAATGCGTATAAAGGCACCATTAAATAGAATACGAGGTTGGAGGAGGTGTTATCAAATGCTATCCAACCTAAAAAATTTTAGCGGCAGTGAAATAGCAAACCAAAGACTGAAAATTATCGAATTTTACGAACAATACGGTGAAAAGGCAACAAAAGAGGCTTTTGGTGCCGACAGAAAGGTAATAAGTCGCTGGCGAAGCAGACTAAAAGCCGGCAAGGGCAGGTTAGCTGCATTAATACCGTATTCGACAGAACCAAACAGAAAACGACAAAGCAAAACACCTATAGAGATACTAGAATTTATTGAGAATTTAAGAAGACAGTATCCAAGATTGGGTAAAGATAAAATCAAAATATTTTTAGATAGTTTTTGCAAAGAATACAGTTTGAAGACAATATCAGTTTCAACGATAGGTAACATAATTAAGAAAAATAATATGTTTTATCAAGTGACAGGAAAAGTCTATCATGACCCTGATTCAAAGTGGGCAAAAAATCAAGTAAACCGAAAGAAAAAAAATAGGGTTTGCTATGCACCCAAAAACGTGGATTACGGATACATAGTTTCGGATACGGCACAAAAAATCACCGACGGAATAAAAGAATATTTTTACAGTGCCATAGACGTTAAAAGTAGATTTGCAATAACGCTGAATTATAAAGAACTTAACAGTCGAAACATGAAAGATTTTTACGAAAGATTTAAAGAAATATTTCCGCACAAAATTAAGTGTTGGCAGTCAGATAACGGAGCGGAACATTTAGGTGAATTTGAGCAACATTTGGAAAAAGAAAATATTCCGCATTATTTTTCATATCCGCGTTGCCCGAAGATAAATGCTCATATTGAACGTTATAACCGAACACTGAAAGAAGAGTTTGTTTACAACAACTTAGATATAATACACGATAAAAAATTGTTTAATGAGTGTTTGGCGGAGTTTGTAATATTCTATAATACAATAAGACCACATCATTCGTTGGGTTTAAAAACACCGTTGGAGGTGTTGAAGTTAAATCTTCAAATGTCGCATAAGTCGGTAACTTATACAAAAAATTTAACTTTTTTAAAAAGTATGTTATAATAATTACACAAAGGGCTCATAGCTCAGCTGGGAGAGCGCCTGCATGGCATGCAGGAGGTCAGGGGTTCGATCCCCCTTGAGTCCACCACTTTTAACTCATTACTAGACTTACCCAAAAACTCTCTATACAACGGGGAGTTTTTTTTGGTTCCAACA
>JAOZRY010000325.1 GCA_029939965.1 Bacteroidales bacterium
ACGTGCAGGACACTAATTTATAATGAATTGATAATTAGTAGAGTCCAACTTTATGTGGGTAGCCAAAGGATTGAAACATTTTTGTATGTTCTACTAAATTTGCAATAGAATAAAAACTTTAACAACTTTGGATTAAAGAATTGTTAATTTCTCCCATTTCCGCCGCTCAAATTTAACCCTCACTTAACAAACATTTAAACTTACGGTAATCACTTTTTAGCATCATTGTATCAATTTTGTGCCATCATTTTTTCAATAATTATTTCATAAAATAAATTCTAATTTAAAATTTAAAAAAAAAACGTAAAAATGAAAAAATTAAATCTGAAACTTATGGCTGTGATTTTTGCTGTCCTGTCGATTACTTTTACTTTCGTTGCTTGCAACAATAGCGATGATAATGCAACTCCACAAGGGCCGGGGATATCTGCTCCTGCAAGCACTGATGTAGAGGTGGGCAGCTCTGTGGATGTTACCTTTACTTACACTGCTCCCGGCGGATTCAAATCATCAAATGTTGTTTCATCCAATGGAACCGCTGTGATAAAAACCAATGGTGTTGCAGGTGCTACATCCGGCAACATTGTAATTACTTATGCTGCCGATGCAGATAAAGGTTCTGCGTTAGTAACTTTATCGGTTACTGACAACAATGA
Organism: Bacteroidales bacterium; assembly: GCA_029939965.1. Lineage (GTDB taxonomy): Bacteria > Bacteroidota > Bacteroidia > Bacteroidales > 4484-276 > SABY01. The sequence goes on from JAOZRY010000325.1 coordinate 657, forward strand.
TCAAACTAATGATGGTACCGGTGTGATGAATGTTGTTGAAGAAATTACCAATATTAATGTATCAGGAAACATTACATCTGATCAAACATGGGAAACCGGAAATATATATGTGCTTACAACCCGTGTTACTGTTGAATCAGGAGTAACGCTAACAATCCAACCTGGTGTGCTAATAAAGGGGGAGGCCGGAACGGGGGCAAATGCTACTGCTCTGCTTATTGCTCGCGGTGCAAAATTAATGGCTGAAGGATCAGATGATTCTCCAATTATTTTTACTTCGGTAGCCGATAATATCGAACCAGATCAAATTGAAAGCCCCAACCTCGACCCAACTCTCAACGGACTATGGGGTGGTTTAATCGTACTTGGCAACGCACCAATTTCAGCAGATGCTGAATCTGTTCAAATCGAAGGCATTCCTCCTTCTGATCAAAATGGCCTTTATGGTGGCAATAATGTTAATGATAATTCAGGTGTTATTAAATATGTCTCTATCCGTCATGGTGGGGCAAATATTGGCGAAGGCAACGAAATAAACGGCCTTACACTTGGCGGTGTTGGTTCGGGAACAATAATCGAAAATGTAGAGATTGTTGCCAATCAGGATGATGGAATCGAGTGGTTTGGTGGAACTGTAAACGTGAAGAACGCCCTTATTTGGAATGTTGGTGACGATGCCATCGATACTGACCAATCATGGGGTGGTATGTTAGATAATTTTATAGTTATTAATCCGGGAGATGAGTGTTTTGAACTTGATGGCCCGGAGGGCGATATGGTTGCCCGGAACAGTATAGTGAATGGTACAGTTTATGCCGGAGAGGCTCAAGGCTTGGTTGATCTGGATGCCAACTCGTATGTTGATATGATGAATATTTATTTCTCTGGGTTAGGCAATGATCAGGACTTTGATGAGATTCCAACCGAATATGTTTGCACATTCGGGAATTTTGAAGCTACGCTTCCCGAAGGAAAAGTTTTAACTGATTATTTTTTGGATGGTTCCGACACCTTTGTAACCGAAGTTGCCGAAGATGCAAATACTGTTGGTGCCGATGCATCCGTTTTTAGCTCATGGTCGTGGGCGGCTGTTTCAGGAAATCTTAGCGGTTTTTAATGGTAGTGCAAATGTGTTTTTTCAACTTGCAGACATTAATATGTCTGCAAGTTTTTTTTAATATCGATCTAATATTTTTCAAATATTGAGAATATGCAAGCTTTAAAAATCACATTATTAATTAGTCTTTTTTTATTTTCTTCTACAGCTTTAATGGCAAAAAATGGCCTCATCAGGGGTGTAATTTATGATGATGCAACTGATGAAACTTTGCCAGGAGTAACGGTTTTTGTGGAAGGAACAACCCTGGGATCGATAACTGATTTTGATGGGAAATTTAGTATCGCTGTTCCCGTGGGAGTATATGCTATCAGGATGTCGTTTATTTCATACCAAGCTCTTACTATCCGGGAGGTTGAAGTAAAGGAACAGGATACAACGGTTTTTAACAACATTCGGCTCAAAGAGGCGAGTATTGAAATTGAGGGTGTGGTGGTTACTGCAGAAGTAATTCGGAATACCGAAACAGCAATGCTTAGTATGAAAAAAAAATCGGCCAACCTTATGGATGGCATTTCTGCGGCGAATCTCCGAAAGATTGGCGACTCTGATGCAGCAGCCTCCATGAAGCGTGTTCCGGGTGTTTCAATTCAGGAAGGGAAATATATTTTTGTACGTGGTCTTGGCGACAGATATACAAAAACCATTTTGAACGGTGTGGATATTCCCGGTCTTGATCCTGATCGTAATACGATACAGATGGATATATTTCCAACAAACGTAATTGATAATATTGTGGTAAACAAATCATTTACTGCGGATCTTCCAGCCGATTTTACCGGCGGAATTGTGGATATCACCACCAAAGATTTTCCTGAAAAAAAGAGTGCCAATATTTCTGTTAGCCTCGGATATATTCCCGGAATGCACTTCAACAACAATTACCTCACCTATCAGGGTGGTAAAACCGATTGGCTGGGATATGATGATGGAACACGCACCATCCCTGCCACCGAAAATATCCCGTTTTTTACTGATGCAATAGTAGATCCGGAAGGCCCGGATGGAATACGTTATCGTGAAATTCTCGAAAACTTTAACCCAACTTTGGCTGCAATGAAGCAGCAAAGTTTTATGGATTACAAAATTGGTGTATCCGTAGGAAATAAAATTAATAATGGTAAAATAACCTGGGGGTATAACGCAGCCATTTCTTATAAAAATGAAACAGATTATTATCAGGATGCCGAATTTGGGCGTTATGGTTTGTATAGCGATAAAAGTATAAATGAAATGGAAAAGCGCGAGTTTCAGATTGGAGATTATGGTGTTAACAATATCTTGATCAGTGGTTTGGCTGGTTTGGTATTGAAAACGGAAAAGTCGAAATTCCGGTTGAATTTCCTCCATCTTCAAAATGGTGAATCCAAGGCCGGTATTTTCGATTATTCTAAATCGAATCAGGGAACTGAATTTAATGGATTTCAGCATAACCTGGAATATAGCCAACGCTCATTAACAAATATACTGTTAAATGGTAAACATGTACCTGGCAATGATTGGGAAATTGAGTGGAAATTTTCGCCCACGCTATCCAAAATTGAGGATCCTGATATTCGATTTACGCGTTATGTAGTTACCGATGAGGATAAACTAATAATTGGAACAGAATCTGGTTTTCCTGAAAGAATTTGGCGTAATCTAAAGGAAGTAAATTACTCCGGAGTGGCGCATATAATTAAATACTTTAATCTAATTAACGAGAAGGCAAAGTTGCAATTTGGCGGTGCTTATACTTACAAAGAGCGCGACTTTAATATTAGAAGTTTTGCGTTAAATATTCGTCATCCATGGGAATTATCAGGTAATCCTGACGAGCTTTTTTATCCGGAAAATTTATGGCCCAGAGATGGCAAACTTGGAAGTGGTACCACTTACGAAGCCCGATTTGTGCCAACAAACCCCAATCAGTTCAACGCAAGTGCAATCACCAAATCAGGTTATGTGTCAACAGAATTTATCCTGCTAAATAGTTTAAAAATAATACTTGGTGTTCGAATCGAACACTTTATTCAACTATATACGGGCAGGGATCAGTTGGGGAATAATGTGCTGGATAACAAAAAAGTATTGGATGATGTTGATGTTTTTCCTTCGATTAATTTAATTTATAATCTCACCAAAAACCAAAACCTGCGTTTTTCATTTACACAAACTGTTGCAAGACCATCGTTTAAGGAAGTGTCGTATGCCGAAATTTTCGATCCTGTAACCGGGCGCACTTTTGTTGGGGGCCTTTTTAGAGATGCAGATGATGTTGCCGGTGTGGAGTACTGGGATGGTAACCTGATTAGTACAAATGTTAATAATTTCGATTTGCGATGGGAATTATTTCAACCCGGCGCACAAACCATTTCGATAAGTGCATTTTACAAATACTTCTATAACCCCATCGAACTTGTTCAATACACAACCTTGGTTGGTGCTTTTCAGCCTCGAAATGTTGGTGATGGTGAAGTATTTGGAGTTGAATTTGAAATGCGCAAGAACCTTGAATTTGTTGGTGTATTGTTTCAGGACTTTTCAATTAATGCCAATTTTACATACACTAAATCCAGCATTAGGCTAAGTACAACAGAGTATCAATCTCGGCTCAACAATGCCCGCGATGGTGAAACTGTTGGCGAATACCGCGATATGGCCGGGCAGGCACCCTATCTGCTAAATGCAGGAATCGTATATAATGGAGGTGAAAATGGGTTTTGGCATGGTCTTGAGGCAGGGATTTTTTATAATGTTCAGGGCCAAACTTTGTTTATTGTAGGTATTGTTGACCGGCCTGATATTTATACTGTTCCTTTTCATAGCCTCAACTTCAATGCAAACAAGGCATTTGGCAAGGACGACAGGATGAACATAGGAATGAAAATTGAAAATATACTGAATGATGATAAGGAGTCGGTATTTAAATCTTATCAGGCTACCGATCAATATTTTGCACGCCTAAGTCCGGGAACAAAATTTACACTTCGGTTTGGTTA
>JAOZRY010001031.1 GCA_029939965.1 Bacteroidales bacterium
TGTGCCCCCCGCCTGTGCTGTAAACTTACTATTTTTGGCGAAAATTTTTTTACTTTGATAAAACATCTTAAACATCAGGAAGTTGATACCGAGAAGTGGGATGAATGCATACGAAAATCGGTGAACGGGATGATTTATGCCTACTCCTGGTATCTCGATCTGGTAAATGACAGGTGGGAAGCTCTGGTGAAAAATGATTATGAATGTGTGATGCCGTTAACACCCGGAAAAAAACTTGGGTTTGAATATCTTTTTCAGCCCAAATTTACCCAGCAACTTGGGCTATTTTCCATATCTCATCTTACCGAAAAACTGGTTAAAGAATTTTTGGCAGCTATCCCGGCAAAATATTCGTTTATCGAGATTAACCTGAACACTCATAATAAGATGAAAGAGGGTTCGAAATATTTTACACTCTGGAAAACCCATGAACTCGATCTGATTAAAGATTATGAAAATATTGCCATAAAGTACTCGAAAAACCTGAAACGAAATTTAAAAAAGGCTGAAAAGTCGCGGTTGAATATTGTTGAAAATATTAAGCCGGACGACATAATTGCGATATTCAGGGAAAACAAAGGCAGACATATTTCGAGTTTACAAAACAACGACTACGATTTGTTGCGTAGGATGATTTATGTGATGATTTACAAACAAACCGCAAAAGCAATCGGCGTTTTTAACGAAATGAACGAGTTATGTGCAGGTGCTTTTTTTGTGTACAGTGGCAAAAAGTTGATCTTCTTTTTTTCGGCAACCAACCAATTTGCAAAACAAACAGCAGCTATGCCATACCTTATCGACCATATAATTAAAAAGCAAGCGGGCTCTCATCTAACGTTAGATTTTGAAGGTTCGAACGACCCCAACCTTGCTCGGTTTTATAAAAGCTTTGGGGCAGTGGAGGTAAATTATCTGCATTACAACATTAACAAACTCCACCCGATTTTGAGAATTGGTCTGCTGATGAAAAAGAAATTATTTGGGTAGGTTTTTTTATCAAATAAGAAAATAAATGGTGAGTAATGAAAGGTTTTTCCGGTACAATCGAACAAGTATGGTTGTTTTATTTCGTAAGGCATTTTATTAAAAAGAAAATTTATATTTGCAATTAAACACTAAAAGTTATGGTCATCAATCTTGGAAAAAATAATTCGATCCTCAACTTGTTTATTTCCGAATTGCGGGATGTAAAAATACAGCAAAACAGCATGCTGTTCAGGAAAAATCTGGAGCGCATCGGACAGATATTTGCTTACGAAATTAGTAAGCAATTAGAGTACGAAAACAAAGAGATAACCACACCGCTGGGAAGTGCCGAAGTACCGGTAATA
>JAOZRY010000326.1 GCA_029939965.1 Bacteroidales bacterium
TAAAGGTTGATCGGTTAATAATTTCATAGCTATAAAAAGTCATGTTATTAACCTCATCATTTGTGGCAAAGCCAAAAGCCTGAGCACGAATTTCCATTCCAATGGCAGCACCACCGGTTTCACTATGCACATCGCCCTTATCATTAAATACCCACCATAATGTTTGGTCGCCTTTAATTACCTGATCGGAAAGAATACCATACCTCCAGTTATCCTGTATATCCGGATAGTAATAATCAGCATCTTTTGTTGGTGTAAGAGTTTTACACAAACTGTTATCAATGTCGTAATATGGATAATCACCCTGACGAGGATCATAATTACCATCGCCATCAGTATCATAAAACGGAGCCAGGTAATAACTCTGACCAAGAGCCTCATCACCATGTGCAGGCCACCCCAAAATAGATTCGGGAATTGAATAATCAGGATAATCGCCTGCCGGGTCATCACTTGTTGACCATGCAACAAAAGCATCAACCTCAGGTCTGGTCATTTTAAATAACTTATCGTATTGGGCACATGTTTCTTCATCTACAGATGCATCAATTCGCGAAATTGGCCCTGGCCAATAATCAATACCTACCTGGCGATATCGCTGTGCAGCAAGTTTTAACTGACCGTTTACATCGAGGCCTCCAATCCATAACGAGGCAGAGAACATAGAGGTTTGTTGTGTATTGGCAGGCACGTAATATTCTGCACGATCAAAATTCCACCACATATCACCACTTGTATTGATACGGGCACGAATATTATTAATATCGAGAAATGCGAAGGAGCCTCCAGCTGCACAACCAGCAGCACTTGCTTTAAGTGTATTTGACTTTACATTTTTTTGTTCTTCTGCATAATTTCCCTGTAGAATAAACAACAAGAGGAAGGAAAATAGCAGGGTTCGTAATATGTAATTCATATTTATCAAATTTTTATTTTATCCAAATCTATATTTTGCATCAATTAAAAATTAAACATTACACCCAGTCGAATTTGGCGAGGAATACTATAATTGAAGGGCGAATTCATACGAAGAGCATACAAGTCGCGGTATGCCTGAGGATCGATAGAAGTTTCGATATTACTCTGCCATTCGGGTGCAGTAAGGTAACCATCATCGTCAGGGCTTCCGGTGGCGGGATAAACATTTGTAGTATTCCTGGTGTTTAATAAATTAAGAACCTGTATATACACATTCAAATATGTTCGTGAATCAGGCTTTTTTGAAATATTAATATCCCTATCCAAACGTGTATCTATTCTGAATTGCCCTGGTAATCTGGAACCATTGATTGTGCCATCAAGCACATAGCTACCACCACCACCATAAACACCAATAATATTTTCGGATTTGGTGTATGGCGTACCAGATCCACCAGTAAGTGTAAAGTTTATACCGGTATTTTGTAACCACTGAGTTGTTTTAACCTGATCAGTTCCCTTAATATTCTTGGTTGAAGTGGGACCATTATAATTTTTACCTTCTCCGAATCTGTAATCAAGAACAATATTAAATGCATGTCTTCTATCCCAATCCAAAGGAAAAATTGTACGCATGTTAGGCAAACCTGCATTTACTAAAGCTGCTGCTGTATTAGGACTTGAACCTGTACCTTCGGCAAACTGCAATGTATAGCTTATTCTGGCTCTTACATTGTTGGTACGCCTCAGGTCATATTCAACTGTTAAACCCTTGACTGTAGAAAAATCAATATTTTCATAAGAATCATATAAATTTGACCCACCGGTGTAGGCACCTGTATATCGGAAATACTGAATCTGATCGCGAATTTCGCGGTAGAAAGCAGATAATTTCAATGAGGAAGTATTACTAACCTTTTGTTGGAATCCCAATTCATAGTCGATAGTTTTCTCAGGTTTGAGGTTTGGATTATTGATAGCTCCTTGCCTGTCGATAAACAAGTATTGTGTAGGATCCATCCTCAACGCTGAGGTAGGTCTTTGAGTTAAAATGTCGTAGTGTGCAAAAAACAATGCTTCATCAGAAATTGGAAAAGAGAAAGCAATACGTGGCATCACACTGATTTGAGGATTATAATCCTCAAAAACATCTGAACTAATGTCGTTTTGATTAGGATTTTTAAGATAAGGTGTAATACCATTTCCACCATCCAGAATATTTGGATTCTGAATTATAGCTCCGGAAGCATTATACCATGTGCTTTCTTCACGATACCCTAAAATCTCGGCCGGGTTATCTTTATTATCAATGTAAATTGTTGCATTATCGGAAATATTTGATGGGTGTTTTGATCCGTCAAAAGTATTGGGCTTTTCAGCAACAGTGTATGCTGAGTAAAAAAGATAAGGATCTTTCAATACACTTTGGTTAGCATCAAAACGGTCGATACGTACACCAATGTTAAAAATCAGGTCATCAAATGCAAATTTATCCTGAATATAGCCGGCCATGTAGATAGGTTCAAAAGCATGAATATCACGTGTATTAAACGTTTTCACCTGTCCATCGGGAAGCGCAATATCCTCGGTTTTATTAAAAAAGTCATCGAATGATGGTCTGCTCGAATTTTTATTTCCGTAAGGATCGTAACCATAATAATACACATAGTTTACACCATCGTTCAACAATTCATCCGGGCTAAACATATCGATGGTAAGACCACCGGACAAAGGTGCATCTTTATGAATTACACCATCCTGATCGATATAACTAATAGTTTGGGTATTTGGATCATACGAATCAATATCTACCCAATCAAGTCCCTGCAGATCGAGTCCGAGTTTTTGTCGGAGATTGATATCAAAAATCCGCTGATCAGTAAAACTGTATAATCTGTCGTAGTTAATAGTATCCTGAAAAACACCGTCAATTTCCACCAGATGTGCACTCGATTTATCCATCTCATTGATATGAGCATTGGTAATTAACCGCATTAACGACCACAATTCAACCGGACCATAACCATACGCCCTGCTTGTTCTTTGTTCGTATTGCAAACCAAACTCAATTGCATGATTTCCAATATCTGCTGAAGCATTTGCAGAAATACCAATTTGTGAATTATCAGCAACCTGATATCCATTGTATTGTGTACCTACGTTTCCCCACATGGTGTAAACAGGTTCAGGTGTTTGTCCGTTTAACAATCCACCATAAAGTTGTACCTGGTTATAATTTAACCAATTACCACCCTGTGGATTGAATCTCCAATCACCCTTATCTGGATAAAGTTCGTAATACTGCTCAGTGTATCTGGCAACAACAGGGTTAATATCATAAGCCTGAAATGTAAAGGCTGTATCCTGCCAGTTATTTTGAATAAAAACATTTGAATAAAGTTGACCATTTACAGTATCTGAGCCAAACTCATACGAACGCCTCTTGTATGTATCAAATTTACCGAGATAGCCATAATTAAATAGTCTGTCGCGATGTCGTTCATCTTCAACAATGTTATACTCTTTTGAGTAGTCTGCCTGTATAGAATAAAAAACATTCTTTACAATGGAGGAACTCTCTCTATCGGTTTTGAAACGTTGGGTAAAACGTCCGAAAACTCTCCATGTAGTACTCTTTACATGCGGATTACTTTCGTAGTTAAACAATGAATTGTAATAACTAAATGCATTATAATCCTGTAGTGTGTATGATCCGCCAATAGTAAGGTTTACAGTTTGTGATGCTCTAAAGTCGATCTTACTCGAAAGGTTAATATCGGTTCTTTCCGTATTTTTGGTATTAGAAATAGGTTCGGTGTCTTCGAGCCGGGTAAACAAGGAATTATTAAACAGACCATAACCAGTACCTGTAACTCTTTGTGGAGTTTCTTTTAAATAATCCAAATAGTTATCAGTAACACTATTTAATGTTCCTTTTGCTGATGGGCTACCATCTTTCCGGTAAATAAAATCACCCGCCAAAAAATATCCGATTACAGATGTTTTAGTACCATTTTTAACTTTTGTAACCAATGGCCCTTGCAAACTTAAACCAAGACGATTATACCCAAAATCATCGAGGAATTGTGAGGTCTGCAATTCCAAACCAACACCGAATTCCCTTGACGGACCTTTGGTAGTAACACTAATTACACCACCGGTTGCATCACCAATTCTGGCAGGCGTACCCCCCAAGATTACCTGAACCTGTTCAATAGCAGATTCTGGCAAATTGAGCGAGCCAAGTACCCTCATGCCATCTATGTAGTACACCGTACCACTACTCCGCTGACCACGAATACTAATGTTTTCATCGCCATCTGAATATACACCACCAACTGTTGTAGCAATGGAATTGGTTGACCGATTTGGCATTTTTTGAATTTCTTCTGATGTTACTGTAGCTCCTGATGTTGTTTTATCTTTGGAGATAAGTGGAACTTTGTATTCCACAACTTCAACCACATCTAATGTTTCGGCAGTAACCGAAAGTTCGATGTCCTGAAAAGTGATCTCATCATTTTTCACAATCACACCTGTAATCTCTTTTGTTTTATAGCCAACAAAAGAAACTCTTACATTGAAACTTCCAGGTGTAAGGGGTTTGATAACATACTTCCCATCAAAGTCTGTAGTTGCACCGGTTATTAGGTCGCCACCGGAAAACACTGCCACATTGGCAAATGGAATAGGCTCTTTTGTATCAGCATCGAGAATCTTACCCTGAAGTGCTCCAGATTGTGAAAACACTAACAGGCTCGTCGATAATATAATACCAAGCGTTAAAAGTAAATGTTTTAACATACCATATAATTTTATATTTGTTCTACTTTGT
>JAOZRY010001032.1 GCA_029939965.1 Bacteroidales bacterium
TTTCCATAATTTGTATTTGTTAGCCATTAAAAAAAACGCTTAATATTTGGCATCTTTCATACACACACAAAATGTAAATTGATAAATGAAAAATACTAATTATTTGTTAATTAAAACAGAGCTATTCCGTTTTTCTTAGGGTTTTCCCAAAATACACCTCCTCTAACCATGCTTTGTAAATGGGATCGAGGAGATATATTTTCCCCTCTGACTTATCGATAATCTCTTTTTCGATAAGTGCGCCCTTTATTCGGGCCACATTGGCTGATGTTCCAAGATTATAATTTTTAATTACCTCCTTCGAACTCAATTTTTTTTCGCCACTCAAAACTGCATGCATATAATTTATTTGTGTGGTCGATAAACTATCGGTAATGGTTTGAAATAACAGATCGAGTTGCATGATTAAAGTTTGAAAACTGTTTTTAACAATTTCCCGGGTAGCTGCTTTCTTTGTATTCAACCAACACAATTGGGCAAGTTGCTGTACATAATAGGAGTGCCTGTCGGCCTTTATCGCTATACTTTCGGCAAGTGGTGAGGTTATTGTTTTTCCGGTAGCTTTAAATCTACTAACAATAAATGATGTCCAGTTTTCTAACGAAATTTTTTCGAGAAACATCATACTGCCAAAATTGTAAAATGGCATGGATGGAGATGAGAATACTTCGAGCATCATGTGGCGTTTGCTACCGTATAGGAAATATGAAACATGCTCGTGAGTTTGCCAGTGTGAGCGTAATTTTTTTTGAATAGTTAAAGGATCACCAAAATAGCTGATATTTTGAAATTCATCAATGCAAATCCTCATTTTTATTTTCTTAGCCCTGGCAATATTTTCTGCCAGATCCAGTATTTCATCAGGCTGTTTAATCACTTCTTCTTTATCAAGCGAAATTGAAAATTCCATATCAGGGCTGGGAGAAAAGCTAATTTTTGGAATTAGTTTCTTAAAAAATTGTTTTACGTTGTCGGATATTTCAGCAATTTTTCCGGAAGAACCTATAATAATCTTTTCTGCCAACTCCTTGTAAAATGCTTCTTCTGTACGAATATTAAAAAGGTCGATCTTAATAATAACAATATCCGGTTCTTTGCTCATTATCATCTCCGAAACCTTTTCGATTAGCGATGACTTACCCCAGCGCCGTGGTGATATCAAAATTGTGTTAATACCATATTTGAAATTATTGAACAAGGTTTCAATTTCTTTGTCTCTGTTGGTAAACTTTGCCCCATTTGCAAGCCTGCCAAAAACGAATGGAATATTCATAACCTTTAATTTTAGCTTACAATAATAACTAATCTTTTTGTAACTAACAAATATGT
>JAOZRY010001033.1 GCA_029939965.1 Bacteroidales bacterium
AAAAATACGTGATGTCGCTGACCCAAAGTTGATTGATTCCGTTGAGTTTGATTCCATTTATCAGGTTCGGGTATTTGAATGGACAACTATAGGTTGTTCGTATGAAAGAAGATGGCTTTTTAACACTCAAACCTTGTTCTGAAACAAACCGTTCAAAGCGATTTATACCTACATCTTCGCTACCTATTTTCAAAATTTTTTCCAGATAATCTATCTGCAATTGCTTTTGGCCAATAGTACGCTCCAGTTCCGATACACGTTCTAACAATTTAAGTGTTTTTGCTCCTCCCGATTCCTTTTGCATAACAAGTATTTCTCCTTTTGAAATTATGGTTGAATACTTACCGATCCATTTGTAAATTGAAGTTCCTGAAACATTGTAAATCCTGCTTAACTGAAGCACCGTCATTTGTTTTTCTTCAATCATTGTTACCTTCTCTTTTTTGAAGGCTTCGCTAAAATGTGTTACTTTTTTGTTCTCTTTCATAGGTTGAATATTTAAGTTATTAACATTATTTTTTGTCAACCTATGCCATGATCGGACATTGAGGTAGAGGTTGAGGTAGAGGTTGAGGTTGAGGTTGAGGTAGAGGTTGAGGTAGAGGTGGAGGTGGAGGTTGAGGTTGAGGTTGAGGTTGAGGTTGAGGTTGAGGTTGGAAGAAAAAAGAAATTTCCTAATTGGTTGCCTGTCCAAAATGTTGTTGGTTTTGAATTTCTCAGGCATAAATACCAGAGGTTTTTACTACCATTCTAATGGTAAACAATGATTCTGTTGTTCTGATAATAAGTTTGTTTATAATGATGAAATGCGATAAGGAGACAATGCGATAAGGAGACAATGCGATAAGGAGACAAACGCGATAAGGAGACAATGCGATAAGGAGACAATGCGATAAGGATAGATTGCAACAAGAAATGAAGATGGAAAGGATTAAATCATTGAAGCATTAAATCATTGTAGCATTAAACACCGATTTTCGCGGGTACAAATATTTACCATATTTTATTCCTAATTTATTCCTTGTCAAATTATTTCTAATTGAGTTAGAATCTTTTCTATGATTTAGTATGTGCTTCTAACTCAATTGTTAGGACAAAAAACATGTGCTGATTTCCATGTTACTTGTTTTTCTCTGTTTTATGATACATTAGGATGTATTAGGAATGCGGTATGAGAGATACAAATTCATCAAATTTATTGTTGTTTTGAGTATATTTTCAAATATCCTCACATTATATTATTACATGAATATTGTAATAAGTACATTAACAGTACATTAGGATTATTTGAATTTTGAAAATAATTTGTGTAACTCCGATTTAAGTTG
>JAOZRY010001034.1 GCA_029939965.1 Bacteroidales bacterium
CAGCATTGGTGCCGAAGCTACCGGTTATGTTGGTCAGGAAGTAACCGATGTTTTGATCGAAAATTCCATTATACAGGATTTTGCACTTTTAGAGAATTGCATAAATGCAATAGCGTTTGCCGGTGATGATGTTACAATTACCGAAGGGGAATTTGTTCATTTATCTGACGCATCTGCACAAAATTATGTAGATATTTTATGGAACACAAGCGGTGATGGAACATTTGATGATAATACAATTTTGAATCCTGAATATTATCCGGGAATTAATGATATTAATGATGGAACAGTTACTCTTTGCATATCTGCATTTGCTACCGATCCTTGTATTGATGATAGTGATTGCATGTTGTTGACGATCAACCCTGACCATTATTTCGAAAAGGTTTGGGAGACTCCTTATAATCCGATGTCGGTTTATATTTTGTCAGCTATCTATTACGAAAATAGTTTATCCGTTGGAGATGAAATTGGTATTTTTGATATTGATCCGATTACTGAAAGTGAAATATGTGTTGGGGCTGCAATTGTAAATGATGATTTTTTAACTTTGGGTTATATGGAGATCATTTGCTCGATGAATGATGGTTCAAATCCGGGTTTTTCAAATGGTTTTACAACTGGAAACGATTTTATTTTCAAATATTATATACCAACTGTGGGTGAAATTGGTGATGTTATATTTACTTTTCCATATTCTGGATATGATGAGGTTTTTACTCCATTGGGAAATGCCTTTATTGACTTATATGCCGGAGCTATCCAGTGTGAAGATGCAATAGCAGATGTAGGAGAAAATACTACAATATGCGAAGGAGATTCGTGGTTTAATTCAAATGCTACAGCTCAAAATTATGAAAGTTTATTGTGGAGTACTTCCGGAGACGGAACATTTGATAATCCAACCACATTGAATCCGACATATATTCCTGGTAATCTTGATTTGGAAAATGGCACGGTTGAACTTTGCCTCACAGCGTTTGCATTCGATCCATGTCAAGATGCCATTGACTGTATGATTCTCAATATTCAACCTACAGTAGTTGTAAATGCTGGTATCGATGCTCTCATTTGTGCTAATGATTTTTATTTACTCAACGGTACTGCTGAGAATTATAATGGTATCATCTGGATTACACAGGGCGATGGTAGCTTCTCAGACCCCTCTTCATTATCATCTACATACTTTCCAGGTGTTTTTGATAAGGTTGTTGGAAGCGTGGAATTATGTCTGATTGCCGGAGGATTAACACCATGTGAGGGAGCATCAGATTGTCTTACCTTATCGTTACAGGCTGCTCCGCTGGTTGATGCCGGAGGAGATGCCA
>JAOZRY010001035.1 GCA_029939965.1 Bacteroidales bacterium
CAGTTACAGAAAAATACTGTAACCTATTGGATTTGATACCCTTAACAAAAAACATTTTACGGCTATAAAAACCTTTTCCCTCACCACCTCTCAACTATTCGCTTTGCCACAGGAGCAAATAGGCAGTATCTTCTTTTTGATGGAGGTATTCTTTTTCTTCGCTTTCGTTGTAAACCACATAACTGATGGTTCGCTTAATGAGTTTTATCCGGGGCTGTGAAGTTATTAATGTATCAATCATAAGGCATCAAAAACAGAGTAGCAAAACTACCCATTAGAATTATAATACCAAGAAAAAATTACTTTTTTTGTTTTTTTGGTAGTGTGGTTTTTTTTTACGCAGGGTACTAATAATGCGCTCAAGGTTAATATGGATTACCTCTGTTCTGCATGTGTGGAAATCCATTTCTCATACCTTGTTTTCTTTCCACTTGCCCTGCCTGAAAAGGTAAAATGCTATTATTACCAAAAGGGTTTCGGAAATCACAATAGCATAAAAAACACCGTTTTCGTTCATTCCGGTGTGTAGCGAAAGGAAATAGGCAAGCGGTATTTCTATTAGCCAAAAACAAATCAGGTTTATCCTTGTTGGGGTACGTGTGTCGCCAGCCCCATTAAAAGAGTGGATTAGCACCATCCCAAATCCATAAGCCAGAAATCCAAAACTAATAATCCTTAATGCCCTGGCTCCCACATCCACTACATCGACATCCTGAATAAATATCCGTATAAAAAATTGTGGCATAAAAATAAAAACCACACCTATTAATCCCAATAAAACAATATTTACTTTTCCCGTAACCCAAACAGCTTTTTCAGCACGGTCGGGTTTGTTGGCACCCAGATTTTGACCAACCAATGTGGCAGCAGCATTGCTAATACCCCACGATGGTAACAATGAAAAAATTACAATACGAATGGCGATAGTATATCCGGCAACTACCTCACTTCCAAATTCAGCAATAATCCTCACCATTCCTATCCAACTGGAGGTGGCAATAATAGTTTGTCCGATACCACCCATGCTAATCCTCATCAATTTACCCATTAACGGGAAATCAAACTTTAGCTCGCTAAAGCTGAATTTTATCCTGCCTTTGCCATAAAAAAGTATATAAACCTGATATAAAACTGCAAGCCCCCTGCCGATTGTAGTAGCCACAGCCGCTCCCTTTATTCCCATGGCAGGAATGGGTCCCCATCCAAAAATCAATATTGGGTCAAGGATTAGGTTGATAATATTTGCCATCCATAATACACGCATCGAGATGGATGCATCACCTGCACTTCTAAACACGGCATTAATAACAAAAAGTAACATAATTA
>JAOZRY010000327.1 GCA_029939965.1 Bacteroidales bacterium
GATTCAATGCTACAATGATATAATGATTCAATGCTACAATGATGGAATGATTCAATGCTACAATGATGGAAGGATACAAGGATTTAATGGATTCAATGATACAATGAGGGAAGGATAAAAATCTTGAAGCATTAAAGCATTACAAATTAAACCATTAACACATTAAAGCATTATCGCATTAACACATTAAAGCATTAACACATTTAAACCTTTGAAGCATAATTAAAAGAGAGGAACAGAAAAATGGGAAATGATTGGGTAAAAGTATTTACGACAGGAAAAAATTTTACTGCCGAAATAATTAAAGGAATGTTATCAGAAAATAACATTGAAAGCAATATTCTAAACCAAAGAGATTCGGAATTGCTATTTGGTGATATTCATTTATACGTTTCGCAAGCGGACGAAATAAAAGCTAAAAAGCTCATAAATGAGCACAATACACCTGAATAATTTATGGACAAGGGTGCTTACAGGAGCACTCTTTGTGGCAACCATCATTGGCTCGATTCTTTTAAGCCATTTGATTTTTTCGTTACTGTTTTTGGTAGTAACAGTGTTTGCAATGCATGAGTTTTACCAGCTATGCGAAAAAAACGGAACCATCAGAATTCAAATCATCCCGGGTATTGTTGCCGGAGCGATAGTTTATATTACCATTGTATTGGTTTCGTTACAACTTATTAGCACAAAATACTTGTTGTTGAATTTGCTGCTACCATTATTAGTTTTCATCATCGAACTATATCGAAAAACCCATTCACCGATCCAAAACATTTCTCTTACCCTTTTTGGCATTGGTTATATTTCTATACCATTTGCTATTCTCAACCTGCTTTTCAACCCTCAACTTATCCCGGGGGAGCACCATCCCGGAATACTCATTTGCTTTTTTGTAATACTTTGGATCAACGATTCATTTGCATATTTAACAGGTATGTTGCTTGGGCATCACAAATTATTTGAACGTATTTCACCCAATAAAACATGGGAAGGATCGATAGGTGGTTTTGTTTTTGGATTGATTGCTGCTTTGGTAATATCTGATTTGTATCCTGAATTTGGTTTGATCAATTGGTTGATTATCGCATCAATAATTATACTATTTGGTGCATTTGGCGATTTGGTAGAGTCGATGTTTAAACGCAGCTTAAAAATAAAAGATTCGGGAAATATTTTGCCCGGGCATGGAGGCTTACTCGACCGATTCGATGCTGCTCTACTTGCAGCACCAGCCGTATTTATTTACATAAATCTATTCCTTAATGCTTAATATGAAAACACCCAAAACATGGCAGGCAGAAGTACAATTCTAAAAGTTTTTTTGCATCTTTGTACCATTGCGTAAAAACTATTACAAATGAAAATCCATAGAGAAGGGCATCAAACCATTGCCATCATATTCGTTATGCTTGCGCTGGCATTATTTTTTATCAATTATTTTAATCCTTCACAAAGCCCTGTTCACTATTTTCTATACCTTGTATCGGTAATCTTCTTTTTATTTATTGTACGATTTTTCCGAAACCCTGACCGACCTGTAACCATAGATGATTCAATTCTTATAGCACCTGCCGATGGTAAGGTTGTGGTAATTGAAGAAACCGAGGAAAAGGAATATTTTAAAGATCGGCGATTGCAGGTTTCTATTTTCATGTCGCCAAATAATGTACACAAAAACTGGTATCCTATTAGTGGAACAGTAAAATACTACCGACATCACCCCGGAAAGTTTCTTGTAGCCTGGCATCCAAAATCTTCTGAACTCAACGAACGCACCACAATTGTTATACAAAGGGAAGATAAAACAGAAATACTAATTCGGCAGGTTGCCGGTGCTGTGGCACAACGAATTTCATGTTATGCTAACGATGGAAAAAAAATTAAACAGGGCGAAGAACTTGGTTTTATTAAATTTGGCTCCAGGGTCGATGTTTTTCTACCGCCAAAAACCAAACTCAACGTTACAATGAACCAAAATGTATCAGGATGTATTGATGTGATTGCAGAATTATAAAATCAAATACTAAGGGCTTGTTATGAAATTACTTTTACCTTTCCACAAATCTGCTTTTTTCAAATCGTTCACAAGAATTTTTACAGTAGCCTCCCCACAATAATAGGCTCCCAATTCGTATGCCTCATAAAAGAAAACCAGGCTGTCGGGTTCTTTTCCGAAGAGTATAAAATCTGCATCCGCCGTTGGCAATTCGTTAAAACAATCTTCCGGGTTATTAAAATTTGCTTTCAAAAGTGCATTAAGCCTATCAATATTTGCCTGTGAAGATAAATCCAGCACATCACTAAGTTTTAAAAAAGTATTGTTCGTTAGATCGAAATTAAATGTATGTAATGCATTGAAACCATGCGCACCAAGAGCATAACTGTAGGTTTCAAGTTTTACACTTATCAATGCTGGTGTAGTATCTAACAGGTGATAATTATTAATTAGAACAAATTTGCCGGCTGAGCCTGTTTCGGTAATCATTTTTTCAACATCTTCAACACGAACACCCCAATAATAATATGCAGCGGTATCGAGAAAGGCCTGTATCTTTTTGTTCAACAATTCAAGATTTTTATTTTTTGTGGCGATATGCGAAGAAAATACAGGAAATGCCATATTAATCGAATAATGGGCAGTATCCTCTATTATTCTTTTCATTTCCACAACCTTGTAATCGAGAGAAGTTTCGGAATGAGAAGAATTTTTACAAGCCCATGCTATTATCATCAGGGCTATTAGAACAAGTATTTTATACTTCATAATTAAAGTCTGTTTTTCAGCTCGATCAAATTATTTATCTCAACATGTGAAAATCCATTGCAGCTTACTTTTTTGGGATTAAAAAAAATCCCATCCATCCCAACCTTAATGGCACCGGCAACATCCACCTCCTGATCATCACCAATCATTAAGCTTTCGCCTGCTGTTGCACCTGCTTTCTGCAAAGCAAATTCAAAAATACCTGCATCAGGTTTTTTACAGCCTGCCTCCTCCGAAGTTACTACAAATTGAAAATAATCATCCAATTTGCTGTATTTAAGTTTTGTGAATTGCACCTCCTCAAAACCATTTGTAATAATATACAATGGATATTTCGGTTTCAAATAGTTTAATATTTCGTGTGCATTTGGAAAAAGATTCGTTTTCAATGGGCTAATGGTAATATACTCCATACCAATATCCTCAGCCAGCAACGGATCGTTAATACCAAAATCGAGCAGTGTAAGTTCAAATCTTCGTGAGCGCAAAAACTCCTTTTCAATTTCACCTTTACGATACTGATCCCACAACTTATCGTTATGTACAAGATAAAATTTTAAAAATTTTTCAATGCTGCTAATACCACGGTTATTCAGCTCGAATTTTGTATAAATATCACTATAAGCTTCCCGGGCATTGGTTTCAAAATCCCACAAAGTCATATCAAGATCAAAAAAGATGTGCTTGTATTTTTTATTGCTATCAATCATTTCGCGAAAATACTGTTTTCGATGAAAATGAAATATTTACAAATCAATTACTCACCCGAAAACGAAATTACCGATACTCTTTTCCGGCCATCCATTTTTACAACCAACGGCTTTTCGAAACGCACATGATTAAAATAGGTCGTTTTATTTATCAGGTTTTGTTTTTTAAGGATGTCATATTTTATATAGCTTTTTGAAAACTCGGGTTGCACCGTAAAATAACCTACGTTCATGGTAGTAACATTATGAAAAAAATGTGATCCGGAAGAAGCATCCAGCGGGAATCCTGCCAAACTTGTTTCAACAATAATCCTCGCATTTGAAATCTGAGGCCACACCACTGGTATTCCAATCCATTTATCACGTGTTCCCCATCTACCCGGACCTACAAGTACATATTTTCTACCTTGATTATTCATCTCTGCATTTATAGCTTCGATCTCCATAGCCATTTCCATGGTTTTTGATTTATCGAAATTATCAGGATCTACATAAATTACATCAACCAAATCTTCGATTATACCGTTACCCATTCCCTTATCAGAAAACAGCAATACTTTTTCATAATCAACTGTTTCAAGATCGATTTCATAATCATCAGCGTTACCTAACAATGGCTTTATCTGCAACAGATAAAAGGAGGCTTTGTAATCTTTATCCTTACGAAGATCAACAGCAAACTCAATTTCAACCGGTGTTCCCATAGCTTCTTTCACTACATCCAACACCACTTCGATGGTTTTTGCCAACGGAATATAATTGTACTTGAGAATATTGGCGAAATTGATAATACGGGGACCGCTTTGATTTATTCCCGGAAATATGGCGTTGTTTTCGGGATTAAAAACAGAAGCACAATGCCTTATCGTACCATGACGCTCGGCATCATCAATATCGAGCCTTCTCAAACCAGCCATCTCCCCTTCGAGCAAATCAAATTCTTTTTTCTTTAAATCGACCGCAAAGAAATGTACCTGTGAGTTTTTGAACTGATCTCTCGGTGAATTGATTTCGACCTTAGGATACATGGGTGAAAATCGAAATGCTTTTTCCCCTTCAACCACATATTTACCAAGCCCTACAGCAGCTACAGCAAATCCTTCGTCAGGCTTCATGTGCGACACCGGATAATAGTTGTACGATTGCGCAACACCACTAAAGTGGGGGTAAAATACATCATCGTACTGATTGCCCACAACCTCCTGAATAACCACCGCCATTTTCTCTTCCTCAATCTTGTAGTTTAC
>JAOZRY010001036.1 GCA_029939965.1 Bacteroidales bacterium
ATATCATCCCCGAAGTGTCGGGGGACTTGTGTTGAAGACAGTCATTTACAAAAATAAACCCCTTGTTTTTCAGCAACCCCTAATTACCGCGGGATAGATGCAATATCTTTGACTGCCTCAATGGCTTTATCAATATGTTCTTCAATATTTAATGGCCCTAAGCTAAACCTTACAGTCCCGTGTATTTTATCTGTTCCAAGTTTAACATGAACCAGTGGAGCACATTGCAATCCTGTTCGGCTGGCAATATTATAATCTACATCCAGCAAAGTACCCACATCACCCGATTCAAACCCTTTAATATTAATGCTAAGTACCGGACTCTGATTTTTGGTATTGTTGCCACAATATACGGTAACATTCTCCAAATCGTTCATGGCATTTCTCAACTTGTTGTAAAGCTTGTATTCCTGATCATGCAGGTTTTTCATACCTTGTTTTTGCACCCATTTTACGCCTGCATTCAGGCCAGCAACACCAACAATATTAAGGGTTCCACATTCCAACCGGTAAGGGTATTGGGTAAGGTGTGTTTTTTGTGCCGACCGTACTCCGGTCCCTCCAAAGCGTGTCCCTTTTACCGGAAGGTCTTTAGTTACATAAGAGCCACCAATTCCGGTTGGCCCCATCAAACACTTATGTCCTGTAAAAACAAGTGCATCAATGCTCATATCTACAACATCGATTGGAATAGCACCTGCACTTTGGCTGGCATCTACTATAAAATATACGCCCATTTGTTTGCAAATTGCTCCTACCTCTTTGAGCGGTTGAACGGTTCCTATAACATTTGAGCTATGGTTTAGAACCACCATTTTTGTATTTTTCTTTATGGCTTTTTTTATATCATCGGGATGAACAAAACCATTTTCATCAAAAGAAACATGAGTTGTTTCAATTATTCCTGACTCTTGTAAATGGTACAGAGGTCGGAGTACGGAATTGTGTTCGAGCATTGTTGTTACAACATGATCGCCTTTTTGGGCTATACCTTGCAGAATCATATTGAGCGAATCGCTGGCATTGTAACTAAAGGTTAATCGATTTGGGTCATCGCCATTAAAAAGCTCAGTGAGCATTTTTCGGGTGGTGTGTATTATTTCTTCCGTTTCGATAGCTGCATCAAACCCCGATCGCCCAGGGTTTACGCCATGTTTGCGGTAAAATTCGTCCATGTATTTGTACACCTCTTCGGGTTTTGGGAAAGAGGTGGCTGAATTGTCGAGATAGATCAGATTATTCATTTTTTTTTAATTTAAAATAACCGAGTAATACTTATTTGATTCTGCTGCGAATTTTGTGGAACATAATAAAATGATTCAATG
>JAOZRY010000328.1 GCA_029939965.1 Bacteroidales bacterium
TCAAGTGCATTGCGAGCTGCTACTTTATATGCAGCACTAAGTGTAGGAAAGTTAAAAACTGTTTTAAGAAAATAGTCAGCACTGCCTCCAAAGGCGAGAACAGCTTGCCCTATATGGATCAACTCAGCAGCTGACTGCCCGAAAATATGGGCTCCAAGCAGTTTAAGGCTTTTATCATGAAACAGCAGCTTAAGCATTCCCTTTTTGCTGCCAATAATAAGTCCCCGTGCCAAATCCTTGAACCGGCAGATTCCAACAACATAGGGAATATTTTCTTTTTGAGCCTGCTTTTCTGTCAATCCGATCATGGAAATTTCCGGGATGGTATAAATTCCATAGGGTATATCAGCTCCAACTCTGGATACCTCTTTACTCCTGACTGCATGCTGTGCTGCCATACGTCCCTCTTCATTACTGACTGAAACAAGGGAGGGAAAACCAATTACATCACCCACAGCATATATATCCGGAACAGCAGTTTGATAATTTGAATTGACCTCAATCAGGTTTCTTGAATTGGTCTCCAATCCACAGATCTTAAGGTTCAGATCATCAGTCATTCCCTCTCTTCCGCTGGCACATAAAAGAGCTGAAGTCTCTATTTTTTCTCCACTCTTAAGGGTGGTTATAACATGACGGTCCAGAACTTCCACTTTTTTAAAGCTGCTTCCAAGCTGCAGCTGTACTCCATCTTTCTGCATTTCATGGGTCAGTGCATTGGAGATATCGTGATCAATGAAATTGAGCAGCATACTGTTGGAATCAATAATTGTGACCTTTGTACCCATTTTAGCAAAAATAGTTGCATACTCACATCCGATAACTCCTCCGCCTATTACAGTTAAAGAGTCGGGAATATCCTCAAGACTTAAAATAGTATCTGAATCCAGGATATACTTTCCATCAAAATTCAAGGAATCGGGATGATAGGGCTTTGCTCCAACCGCGATAATAATTTTTTTTGCCTGAACAATTAAGTCACTGGTCTCTTTGTCTCTATTTATAACTATCTGGCCTGCAGAGATAAATTCTGCCATACCAGCAATAAAATCAATACCACTGCTTTTATAGGTTTCCAGGATATCGTTCACCCGATATTTAACGACACGCTTTTTCCGATACATCAACTCCTGTACGGTTAATCTCTTATCCCGACAGATATCTACTCCACTGATACTGCTTTGGGACAATGATTCAACATATTTTACAGTCTCTCTTAAAGATTTACTGGGAATTGTTCCTGTGATTAAACCGGCACCACCCGGTTTGCTGCCTTTTTCAATGATAGCAGTTTTTGCTCCCAGGCCTGATGCTTCAATGGCGGCCTTTTCTCCTGCAGGGCCTGATCCTATCACAGCAATATCATATTTTTTGATCAATGTATTAAAACCTCTGTCTTGATATTTGTAAGAAAGTTTTCTATTTTTTTTATAATGTTATAACTGTTCCATTTTCCTTTGCCTCGGAAAGCAGATCAATTCCTTTTAAAACAGTATTTTTCTGGGCAGTTTTGTCAAAGGGTTTTCCCAGGGGCCTTCCCGCCATATAGGGGGTCAATAGAACCCTTGGCAGATGCATTGCTTTAAGCTGTTTTTCAAAAACCTTTGAAGCCACTATTATTGTCGGAATCTGGTGATCTTCCAAAAGCCTTGCTATATGTCCCACGGACATATGACACACCGGTCAGACCGGCACCATAAATACAGCATCCACATCCATTGATTTAATTTTCTCAATCCATTTGGGTCCGGTTCTTTTTAAAAGCCTTTTCTGGGAACACGCCCCGACAAAGGAGAATGCAGTATCCACAAGAGAACCAATTCTCTTCTCTTTTTCCAACTCCCTGAAAATCTCCAGGGGAAAGGCCACGTTGGGATCTTTTTTGGCTCCCTGGATATCATAGCCACCATGGCGTACCATAAGATCATTATAATGTGTCTCTTTTGGTATGGATGAGAGCTGAGGCTCTTCTTTAATAAATTCCATAATTCTGGATTCAGCCTGCTCCTGAGTCATTTTTTCAACGCCGAGTGGTTTTGGATCATCTGTGTTTACAAAATGACCTGATGAGGTGAAAAGCATGATTTTAAGCTGGTCACTGCTTTTTTGAACAGGAATAAAAGGCCCTTCATCATAGGAAACTCTTACATCCTCTGAATACGCTTTTGTCTGGGCATTGATGACACATTCATAAATTTCTTTAAATTCTCCTGTGTCATATCCTTTTACAATTGTTTTAAAAAGCTCCTGGATAAAGTCCTCTGCTTTTTCATCTGAAATCGCGGAGAGGAATTTAAAATTCAGGTTTGATCTGGATCCATAAAAAAAAGATTTTTTAAAATTTTCCATTGTATGACTGTTTTTACTGTCTGTATTCATTTGCCATCCTCTCTATTTTTATGAGTATTTAATAAATGAAATTTTTTTCACCTTTTTACAGGTATAGTAACTTGTAGATAAGAATTAGTAAATGTATAAATTGAGTATTTGAAATTCTGGAAAAATCAGATATAATAACCTATACATTGATGCAGTTGAATCATACATTTGAAATGAAACTACCTTTGAAACTAATAAAATATATTAACTTGTTGATTGCTGGATTGTATATTTTTTCAAGCAGTTTTATCCATGCAGGTGAACAGAGCATTATTCCTGCCGGGGAATTTTCCCAAAACAAACTGGATGGATGGCTGCCTAAAAAATTTGTCAATGAAACTTCATACTCTTTAATAAAGGTTGACAAAAATAGAGTATTAAAGGCTGTCAGCCAGAACAGTGCTTCAGGGCTGATAAAAAAAATCAGAGTAGATATTAAAACACACCCTTTCCTGAACTGGAGTTGGAAAATCGAAAACCGTCTGGCCGGGACCTTTAATGAAAAACAAAAATCCGGAGATGATTATGCTGCACGTATTTATATTGTCGCAAGCGGCGGAATTACATTCTGGAATACAATAGCATTAAATTATGTATGGTCCAAAAATTCTGCTAAAGGGGAAACATGGCCCAGTGCATTTGCTCCGGAAAATTCTGTTATGATTGCATTGCGTTCTTCAGAAGCTCCGATCTCAACCTGGCATTGGGAAAAACAAAATCTTCGTGATGATTTTAAAAAACTATTTGATAAAGAGATTCAATTTATAGATGCTGTTGTACTCATGAGTGATACAGATAATACACAAAAAGAGGTGACTGTATATTACGGCGACATCTATTTTTCAAAACAGTGATATCTCCATGATAAATCAAAACACCTTGCGGTCCATTATGGCCCGGTCAGGTCAGCTTCTATAGTTCATAGCGTATGAATTGATACCCTTTCTTTATAAATAGGGTGAAAAACGTATCAATTCATGTGCGAAGATCTATAGAAGGTTTGGTATGATCCATGGGAATCCATGTGCCTGATAAATTTTTAACTTAAAGAATCACCTGATTCAATGGCGCCGCCTCAAGTAAAGCCGGCTCCTGCAGTACAGGTAAAACAGTGTTCTGCAGTTGCAATTAAAGATCCAGGTGTCGGCATGGCATCTGTTTGAGATATATGGGTTTTTTCCCCGCCCAGGGGGATTTTCCCGGCCAGATTAAAATCACAGTCATGTAAACAGCCATCCCATGCAACGGAGATAAGATTTTTGCACATAAGGTTTTGTACTGCACATGGATTAAAACTTGTCATAAGTTTTTCCATGTAACTGTCAAAATTGCTTGATTTTTTAAGCCATGCCTTGAAACGGCCAAGGGGAACATTTGCAAAACTGTATAGATTGTCAAATTGTATTCCAAATTTTTCATCAAGTATTTTACGAAACCTTTTTTCAACCTGATCCTGGGAAGAGGGCATAAATGCACCAGTCGGGTTTGAAACAAGATTTAATTCAAGACCACTCTTTTCAGCATCTCCATAACCCAGTTTGTTCAGCTTTTTAAGAGTTGCAAGGCTCTTTTGAAAAATATCATTTCCACGCTGGGCATTGGTCTGGGCTTCATTAATAGAAGGAAAAGAGGCAGTAATAGTGACCTGGTTTTCCCTTAGTGTGTTGATAAGTCTCTCTTTTGCACTCTCATTGATGGCAATGAGATTTGAACGGATAATAATATTTGAACAGAGTGGAGCAAGGTTTTCAATGAGCATCTCAATGTTGGGGTTCATTTCTGGAGCACCGCCAGTTATATCGATGGTGTCAAATCTGTTTTTATCTGCAAATTGTATTACCTGTTCTGCTGTTTTTGTGGTCATATTTTCTTTTCTGTCCGGTCCCGCAGTTAAATGACAGTGGCGGCAGGAAAGGTTACAGAGATATCCAATATTGATCTGGCAGATTGTGGTATCTTCCCGTTTTAGAACAAGATTGTTCTGCATCAGGGTTTTATCAAAGGAGTTGGCTGTATTTACCGGCATGGTTTTATCCCATGGAGAGTTTATCATTAATATTTCTCATCTGCACACCATGTACCAGGGAGGCTCCCCCGCGTATGGCTGTGGCAACATGCACAGCTTCGGTCATTTCACCAGAATTGGAACCTTTTTCAAGGCAGGCTTGAGTATATGCATCAATACAGTAAGGGCACTGTATGGCATGGGCAACTGCCAGGGCAATCAGGGACTTTTCCCTCTCAGTCAGCTCACCTTCGGCAAAGACTTCTCCATAGTATTCAAAGAATTTTTTTGCAAGCTTTGGTGCATCTTTGCCAATCTGGCCAAACTTTAAAAGGT
>JAOZRY010000329.1 GCA_029939965.1 Bacteroidales bacterium
ACTGAAAAGTTAATTCTTATTGCTCGTAACCAGAAATTGAACTTTAGTTCGCTATGATTTATGATTTGCGATTTATGATTTATGATTTGCGATTTATGATTGAATCCTCAGAGCGAGAAACTGACAGTAAAATTTTTAACAACATGTTGGTTAGTTTTGCGAATTAAGAGCCTGGTAAATAAGACTTTTATTTTAAAGTGTAAAAATCGGATTTCGAGTTCAAAAAACCAAATCACCAATCGGTTGGTTTGCATAAACGGAAGTGCCCTAAACCACGCAATATCAAGTTAACGGTTGGCGTTTTCAAGTTAACGGCAGGCGGCATCGAATAAGCGTTATTTTTGAAGTAAAACAAAATCTGATAAGGCTACCTGCATAATGCTAAAAAAAAAAGCCGCGAATGCACGAAGTAACAATGCTAAAAATAAATTTCCACTAATGTGCAGCCTGCCTCGATTTTTGTGGAATCCGGCAATAGAAACGAATCTCTGGTTTTTAAAATTAACCTTTTATAACATTCCGGCACTCCAATTTTGTGCTATTTTTATTTAATAGTACGTTAATAATTATTGCATCATAATTTTGTTTTACTTACTGATTTTATGGCATCAAATAGTATAGGAGAAATATTAAGAATTACAAGTTTTGGCGAATCGCATGGTTCGGCTATGGGTGGCGTAATTGATGGATTTCCTCCGGGTATAGAAATCGACATTAATTTTATTCAAAAAGAACTGGACAGACGCAAACCGGGGCAATCGTCCATTGTAACTCAGCGCAAGGAGACAGATAAAATAGATATTCTGTCCGGGATTTTTAACGGCAAATCAACAGGCACTCCCATTGCATTTATAGTTAAAAACAACGATCAGCGATCCCGCGATTACAGCACTATAGCCGATATTTACCGGCCATCTCATGCCGATTACACGTATCACAAAAAATATGGAATCGCAGATTATCGGGGAGGCGGGCGGTCTTCGGCCCGCGAAACTCTTGTAAGGGTAGCTGCCGGGGCATTTGCAAAGCTCCTCCTAAAAAAGAAGTCGATAAACATTCTGGCTTTTTCCCATACAATCGGAACGTTAACTATCAATTCTAAAAACCAGATTTTTACCAACGAAATTATCGAATCTAACCCTGTTCGTTGCCCTGACAACAAAATGGCACAACAAATTATTACAATGCTCAAAAAACTGGCAAAAGAGGGCGATTCGATTGGTGGCATTGTTGAGTGCCGGATTTCGGGTGTTCCGGTTGGATTGGGTGAACCGGTTTACGAAAAGCTGAGTGCAAATCTGGCTAAAGCAATGATGGGAATAAATGCTGCAAAAGGTTTTGAAATTGGTTCTGGCTTTGAAGGAATCCGCATGAAAGGATCGGAACAAAACGACAGTTTTGTAATTATTGATAATCAGATCAAAACCCAAACCAATAATTCAGGTGGGATACAGGGAGGAATTTCCAATGGCGAAGAAATTGTTTTCAGGGTAGCATTTAAAGCCCCGGCAAGTATTTCGAGGCTACAAAAAAGTGTTGATAAAAGTGGCAATGAAGTTGAGTTTTCGGTAAAAGGCCGTCATGACCCATGTGTAGTTCCACGTGCTGTACCGGTGGTAGAAGCTATGGCTGCACTGGTTATTGCGGATCATTACATGCGAAACAGTATTAACAAAACATTCGAATAAGTTAAAATAAAAAAAATTAAACTATGAAACTGATTTTAAAAATCCTGGGGATTTTAATATTATTAATCGTAATCGCAATGGTTACTATTCCCTATTTTTATCGCGATCAAATTGTTGAAAAATTAAAACAAGAAATTAATAATAATGTAAATGCCAGGGTTGATTTCGTCGATTTCGACCTGTCGCTTTTCAGGAGTTTTCCCAATTTTAATTTCATGCTTGAGGGCTTATCAATTGTTAACAAAGCACCTTTTATCGGCGATACGCTGGCCTGGATTCCTGAATTTGAGATAACACTCGATATGATGAGTGTGATAAAAGGAGATGCTTATGAGTTAAAAAAAATAACTGTTGTGCAACCTGTTATTAATGCATTGGTGTTGAAGAATGGCACCGCAAACTGGGATATTGCAATAGATACCGGTAACGAAACAGAAAGCGCCGAAGAAGCTGCCACAGAGGAATCTCCCTTTGTGATAAAACTCAGTAGCGTTACCATTACCAATGCCCGAATAGTGTACGATGACAAAAGTCTGGCAACTTATACCCTGTTACAAGGAGTTGATCATAGCCTTAGCGGCGACTTCACTATGGATTTCACATCCCTCAAAACTAAAACTACCATAAAACATCTCACGGTAATTTATGATGGGGTGAAATACTTTAATAAGGTAGATGTAGAACTAAATGCCGTGATTGATGCCGACCTTGTGAATTCTATTTACACACTCAAAAATAATGAACTAAGATTAAACCAGCTATATCTGGGTTTTGATGGGTCGGTTGCAATGCAAGACAATGGAGATATAAATCTTATGCTTACATATTCATCCAAAAAATCAAATTTTAAAAACTTCCTATCGCTGATACCCGCAATTTATGCCAAAGATTTTGATGGCATACAATCCAGTGGAACAATGGCAATAACCGGAAATGTAAAAGGCATATATAATGATGATTCATACCCGGCATTTGCACTGAACATTTTGGTACAAGATGGGTATTTCCAATATCCTGATTTACCAAAGTCGGTCGAAAATGTAAACATCAATACCAAAATTGCATTTCCTGGTGGAGATTTAGATAACCTTACCGTAAATATTTCCGACTTTGAAATGACTATGGCAGGAAATGAAATTTCGGCCTCATTGTTTATTAAAAATCCTATGACTGATATTGGAATGAAAGGAGCAATAAATGGAAAGATTGACTTATCGAAAGTGAAAGATATATATCCGCTCGAAGGTGGTGATAAGCTTTTGGGGAGAATCACTTCAAATGTATCTTTCGAAGGTAAAATGTCGTCGCTTGAAAAAGAAAAATACGATGAATTTAATTTTTTGGGTTCCGTTTTATTGGAAGATTTTAAATACTCAACGCCCTATTTGCCCGAACAGGTTAGCATAAGAAAAGCACAACTCAATTTCTCGCCCGAATATCTCGATCTGGTTAGTTTTACTATGACACTTGGACGTAACACATTTTCGGCCAAAGGCAAGATCGAAAACTTTATGCCCTACATGTTTGCCGATGGAATATTGTATGGAAACCTCGTTACCAATTCGGGTTACCTTAACATTTCGGATCTGATGCCCGAAGATAGCGAAAATGCTGAACCATCAATCAATCCAAAACCCGAAAGCACTGATACACCGGCAATGGAGATAATTGAAATACCGGCAAATATTGACTTTACTTTAACTGCTAATTATAAAAAAGTGATTTATGATGACATTGAGCTCAACAACCTCAAAGGAGGTTTGGTGATTAAAAACCATACCGTAAATCTCGAAAAACTCAAAATGGAAGTGCTGGATGGAACTGTAACTTTATCGGGAAAATACGATACAAAAGACACGAAAAAACCTGTTGCAGATATGACTATCAGTATTTCAAACATAAGCATACAACAAGCTTATGCAACTTTTGGTACTCTTGAAAAATTTGCACCTATCGCCGAAAAAACAGAAGGGAAATTCTTTACAAACTTTAACCTCAAAACAAATCTCGATAAAGAGCTAATGCCAGTTTATAGTTCGATGAACGGCGGTGGGAATCTCAAAACATCACAAATTACCATCGAAAATGTAAACTCGATAAACAAACTTGCAGATGCCCTCAAAATGCCTGATCTGAAACGCCTGATACTTTCGCCTGTAAACCTCACCTTTGAATTTATTAATGGCAAATTACATGTAAAACCATTCGACATTAAATATCAGGACATAACAACCAATGTTAGCGGATGGACCTCATTTGACCAAACCATTAGTTATAATATGATAATGACAGTTCCACGTGAAAAATTTGGCGGCCAGGCTAATGCAATACTTGATAATCTGGTAAACGAGGCCAACAAACTCGGAACTAACTTTAGTGTTGGTGAAACTGTTAACATCAAAGCTTCCATTACCGGAACTATCATCAACCCCAAAGTTAAAATTATGCCTGGCGAAGGGTCGGGGAAAAATATGCTTGAAGATTTGAGAAAAATAGCAGAGGAAGAATTAAGAAAACAAAAAGAAAAACTGGAAGAAGAGGCACGAAAAGAGTATGAAAAGAAAAAAGCAGAAGCTAAAAAAGAGGCCGACAAAATTTTGGCCGATGCAGAACGGGAGGCTGATAATATACTTAATAATGCGCAAATACAGATGGATGCTATGAACAAAACGGCCAGGGAATCAGCCGATAAGGCAAAACAAGAAGCGCAAAAACAGGTGGACAATATATTGAACGAAGCAAAAAAGAATGGCCCAATTGCTCAAATTGCTGCCAAAGCAACAACCGATGAGATTTTGAAAAAGGCGAATAAAAAAGCTGAGGATATTGTAGGACAAGCTGAAAAAGAATCGGCCAAAATTATGAAAACCGCCAGCAACAAAGCCGGCAAAATAAGATCGGATGCACAAAAAAAAGCCGACAAGGTTTATGAAGATTTATAGTGAATAGTGTGCGCCAGAAAACGCCGATATCATCGTTTTTTTTTAACAGAGTATTGAAAAACATCAATTCATATTAGAAGGATTC
>JAOZRY010001037.1 GCA_029939965.1 Bacteroidales bacterium
CTACCCGTTCCATCCTGGGGAACGAAATCCAGTTCCAGCCGTTTTGGAGGCCAAGTTTGTCGGTATAGGCTTTGATAACGCTAATGTTTGAGAAGTCGCCGTTTGGCCAGTAGATTTTGTTTTTACCTGTGTTTATAACAGGTTTTATTTTGTCAAAACTGCCATGCAATGAATAGTTCCTGTTGATTAAATTCCCCGTAAAAACATCATCCATGTTTTCATCGTCCATGCAATCGAGCACACCATAAAATATCTCATTTTTGTTGTCGTCGTTCACGGCAATATCGTAATGATATATCTGCTCGTTTACCGGGTTAAATGCCTGTGAGCTTTTGGCAGCGTTTAATTCCGAAGTTTCAAAAGAATAGTCATCACAATTAAATATTGTTATTTTCCGTTCACCAGTAAATACTTCATATGTTAAGTAAGTTTTATTTCTGAGCTGATCAATTTCCATTTCGAGGTCATAGAAAATTGCAGGTATGTGGTAATCAACAGAAGTGACCAGGCTAAAGTCTAAGGGGTCAAAAACATAGAGTTTAGGGAATTTCGTATTTGCAAGATATACCAGGTTGTTTACATTGTCGAATTCAATGTCTGCTCCATAGAAAATTTCAAATTGGTGAGTTTGATTAAGTGTATTTGTGTTTAGGTCGATTTCTAATATGTCGGTGAAACCAGGTGCATACAATGCATACAAGGTGTTATTATTGGTGTTTATTTCAAACTTGATGCATTTCTCGCCATGGTTACTATAGGTCAAGGGAATTGTTGTATAAGAGTAATTGTTATCCACATCAATAATATAAATTGCGATATTTGTACCACAATAAATTTTATCCTGATAACTGAATAAATGTAATGGATTACCGGGAAGACTGATAGTTTGCGTTAACAGATCAGTAGCACCATCAATTACATAAACCTCGCTGCTTTTTTTACCTGCAACAAAAACATCCCCGCTAAAGTCGTTATATACTGCCTCGGTAAGGTATTTGCCCAATTCAAGTATGTCGATAAGCTCGTCAGTATCAGGGTCGATAATTGCAATGCCCGATTTTTCGTAATTGATGCGGCTGTTTACGAAATACATTTTATCTTCATCCGGGTTAAAACAACCTGTATTTGACTTAAAAGCAGTTTGTGTTATTTCATCCAAAATGCAAACTTCATCGTGCATACTGTAGGTACCTTCAATTGGATTTGCCGAAAATACCCGTAGGTGATCAGTACCGGGAACAGTGGTTACATCGTAGGAATGACAGCCGTTGATTGTGCTTGAATAATCAATAGTAAAGTTATGAAGGCCTAACCTGCCGATGT
>JAOZRY010000330.1 GCA_029939965.1 Bacteroidales bacterium
AACCATTTTAGCATTGAATCATTCAACCATTTAAGAATTCCCTTTCAATTTTTTTTCCAAATTATCTATTCGGTTTACAATTTTTTGAAGATTTCTGAAATGGACATACGACCTGCGATATTCTCTTGCGTTGAATGCCGGTGAACCAAAAACAATTGAATCTTCCTGCACACTCGCACTCACACCCGATTGCGCAGCTATTTTTGCATTATCACCAATTTTAATATGGCCAATAATACCAACCTGTGCAGCGATCAAACAATTTTTACCAACTTTGGTAGAACCTGCAATGCCCGACTGCGCAGCAATTACGGTATTTTCGCCAATTTCAACATTATGTGCTATTTGAATAAGATTATCCAGCTTTGCCCCATTACGGATAATTGTAGAACCAAGTGTAGCTCTGTCGATGGTTGTATTGGCACCAATTTCAACATTATCTTCGATAATTACATTTCCAATCTGAGCAATTTTCCTGTAATTTTTATCATCCTGAGGAGCAAACCCAAAACCATCGGCACCAATTACAGCACCCGAATGAATTACACAGTTTGATCCAATAACAATGTCGGTATATATTTTTACACCTGCAAACAGGGTTGTATCAGACCCAACGGTTGAATTATCGCCAATATAAGTTTGAGGGTAGATTTTAGCATTGTCGCCAATCACAACATTTTCTCCAATCACAACCTGATCAGCGATGTAAGTGTTTTTTCCAATTTTTGCAGAATCAGCTATCGATGCATTTTTTGAGACTCCTGTTTTATTGGCCTTATTTTGATTATAAAAGTCAAGTAATTGAGCAAATGCATCATAAGCGTTCTTCACTCTTATCAAGGTTGGTTTTACATCTCTTTCGGCAGTAAAGCCCTCATCTACAAGTATAATGGATGCATTAGAATCGTAAATAAAACTTGTATATTTTGGGTTGGATAGAAAGGATAATGAACCCGATTCGCCTTCTTCAATTTTAGAAAGCTTGTGCACACTAATATTTTCATCGCCTTCTACACTACCATTTAGTATTTGTGCAATATCTTTTGCTTTGTAAATCATACTGTTATAATCAATTTAAACAATTAAAAACGCGCAAGTTATAGAATATTCGATTATGAACAATAAAATGTTCAAAATTACCAATGGATATCAAACTGCTTTGGATAACAAACGAAATACTTTGTTACAGTTTTGGATAACACACCCAAATCGAGCTGATCCGAAACTTCTGAATAATCTTTAATAGTTCCATCGCGAAAAAGGATGTTAATACGGTCGTACATCGGATTGTAAGCACTGTTGCGTGCCTGGTTGGTTATTATAAAATTGGATGCTTCCTCTTCGCTTAACGAAAAAGATTTGCATATTTGTTTATTCAAATCAACAACCGAATTTTTATTTATGGGTTGGTTTACTATTTCTGTTCTAAATAGTTGCCTGTTAACAAGGTTGCTGCATAACATGGATAAAACTTTGTCTTTCGCATACACCCACTCCTTTATCGATGTGTAAACATCAAAATCATCCAAACGGGCAAAGGTTTCAAGGTGAACAGGGTCGTTTTCGAAATCGTGCCTGCAAATGTCGTTGTATAAAAACGGTTTCAAAGCAGAGGTTGCAAAAAGTTCTTCGCCATTAAGGGCAAGTATTCGTGCTCTACGGATAATATTTACAAGGATATGCTCTGCCGAAAGTACTGTTTTGTGCAAATAAACCTGCCAATACATCAACCTGCGTGCAACAATAAATTTGTCGATCGAATATATTCCCTTTACCTCAACCACCAGATTATCATCAACGATATCAAGCATTTTAATAATACGGTCGGTGTTAATCACCCCTTCGGATACACCCGTAAAAAAACTATCCCTTTTCAAATAATCAAGCCTGTCCATATCAAGTTGGCTCGAAACAAGCTGGTGCAGGAACATTTTGGGATACTCATTGGAAAAAATAGAAATAGCAGTATCCATCACATTTCCAAATTCATTTTTGAATGCCTTCATAAATAGCAACGATAAATCTTCGTGATTGAGTTCGCAAACCAACGAATGCTCCAGGGTATGTGAGTAGGGGCCATGGCCAATATCGTGCAAAAGAATGGCGATCAACACTCCCATCTTTTCATCGTGTGTAATTTTATGACCCTTCGATTCTAATACATCTATTGCTTGCAACATGAGGTGCATTGCCCCAATTACATGATGAAAACGTGTATGCAAGGCTCCGGGATAAACAAGGTGTGTGAATCCGAGTTGCTTTATTCGCCTAAGCCGCTGAAAATACCGGTGCTCAATAATATCGAAGATTATTTCGTAGGGCAGGGTAATGAAACCATACACCGGGTCATTAATAATTTTCCTTTTATTTTGGTGTTTCAAATTCAATTGCAAATTCTGATTTTATTTATTGATTCTTAATTTCCGGTTACTGTTAAAAAATATTAAGCTAATGAAATAATAAGCAAGCCAAACTTGTTAAATATAGCTAATTACAATAGCAAAAATACATCTAATAATTTAACCAACTTTAATGTATGGATAAAATCAAAATTTTGTGGACTGATGATGAAATTGAACTCCTTAAGCCACACATCATTTTTTTGGAACAAAAAGGATATGAAGTATTTACTTCTAACAATGGAGATGAAGCACTTGATATTTTAAAAGAACACCCCTTCGACATCGTTTTTCTTGATGAAAATATGCCTGGATTATCCGGCATAGAAACTTTGGAAAAAATTAAATTGATGCAACCTCACCTTCCTGTGGTAATGATTACCAAAAGCGAAGAAGAAACCATAATGGAAGATGCTATCGGTTCTAATATTTCTGACTATTTGATAAAACCTGTAAAGCCAAACCAGATATTATTAAGCCTGAAAAAAACCCTCGAAAATCGTAAGATCGTTAGCGAAAAAAACACACATGCGTATCAGCAGGATTTTCGTAATATAGGTATGGAGATTTCTAACAATCTGGATCACAGCGAATGGGTTGATGTTTATAAAAAGCTTACCCGCTGGGAACTCGATCTTGCAAAATCGGACGATGAAGGTATAATGGAAGTTCTGAAAATGCAAAAAGAGGAAGCTAACCAGATTTTTTCAAAATTTATCGAAAAAAACTACATCGACTGGATCAATGATCAAGATGATGACAAGCCAATTCTTTCGCACAACCTACTCAAAGAAAAGGTACTTCCAACACTCGATAAAAATTCGAATACATTTTTAATTCTTATCGATAATTTGCGATATGACCAGTGGAAAGCATTGCAACCACTTTTTGAACAATTTTTCCGCATCGAGAACGATGATATTTATTACAGCATTCTGCCCACCACCACACAATACGCACGTAACGCACTGTTTTCAGGTTTACTGCCCACCGAGATCGAACGCAAACATCGTAAGTATTGGGTAAGCGAAGACGAAGAAGGTTCCAAAAACAAATACGAAGAAGAGTTGCTCCGCGAGCAGTTGAAACGGTATGGAAAGGATATTAAATTATCCTATCACAAAATTTTGAATCTCAATGCCGGACGAAAGTTGGTAGAATCGATGCCCAACCTACTGAATAACAATTTGAATGTGATTGTTTACAATTTTGTAGATATGCTTTCGCACGCACGTACCGAAATGGAAATTATTCGCGAACTTGCTGATGATGAGCGTGCTTACAGGTCTATCACCATTTCATGGTTTGAGCACTCTCCACTTTTCGATATTATACGTTTTATTGCAAACAAAGGAATGGATATTATTCTAACCACCGATCATGGCTCCGTACGGGTTCAGAATCCGGTAAAGGTAGTTGGCGACCGCAACACGAACACTAACCTTCGCTACAAAACAGGGAAGAGCCTAAACTACAACAAAAAAGAAGTTTTTGAAGTTCGCCGCCCGTCCGACATCTTTCTCCCCAGACAAAATATTAGTTCATCATATATTTTCTGTAAAAGTTTTGATTTCTTCGCATATCCAAACAACTACAATTATTACGTAAATTATTACAGAAACACCTTCCAACATGGTGGTGTATCGTTAGAAGAGGTGCTGATACCATTTATAAAGATGCGTGCAAAATAAGTTGGCGTTCATTGTGAAAAAGCCAGCGCACAATTAGGCACATTTGGTTTTTGCCGACACGAAAGCCAACACAAAAAACCAAAAGAGCCTAATTTTTTTCCAACGCACAAAGAATAACTATTTTTGTATAATGGTTAAAATTGAAACAAAACATAATTTACCATCAGAATATGCTGAAAAAATTGGGCTTGAATATGCCAGTTATACTACAAACGGACATAAAAAAGAAAGTGGACAATTCTTGACCCCAAAAAGCATTTCCGACTTTATGGGAAATCTTGCTCAACCAAAATCTTCTAAGATATCAATTCTCGACCCAGGTTGTGGAACTGCAATATTAAGTTGTTCATTAATTGAAAAGCTGGTTCAGATTAGCAAAGTAGAATTAATTGATTTAAAACTTTACGAAACGGATTATGAAATTGTAAAAGAATTAAACAAAGTAGTCTTATTTCTTAAAGATTGGTTATTTGAAAAAAAGATTGAACTAAACGTAAATATTGAGCAAACAGATTTCATATTGCATAACTCAGATGCTTTTACCAAAAATAGTTTATTTGAAAACCACATATCTGAAACATACGATTATATCATTTCAAATCCACCCTATTTTAAAATA
>JAOZRY010001038.1 GCA_029939965.1 Bacteroidales bacterium
ATAAAAATTTTTAACCATTTTAAAAAACATAAGGAGAAGATTAAATGAAATTTAAGCAATTTTTTACACTGGGTTTGTTTTTATTATTATTTTTTACTTTTTGTCCTGCGGCTCAGGCATATCTGTCTCGAATTAGTGCAGACGTATGGACAACAAATTATACAGATCCCCAGCAGCAGCAATTAAATGTCTGGATTGGTATAACCGATACCCAGAATAAAAATCCTCCAGACATTATTGCATCAATTGAGGTAACTGCTCCCGACGGTTCTATATTAAATCTGTCACCTATTGAGAACTGGTTGCAATACGATCGCGGCTATTGGGCAGCATTCAACGCTGCGGATTTTGATGGACAGCAAATCCCAGCTGGGCTTTACAAAGTGAAGGTAACACCCAAAAACGGATTCCCCATTGAACAAAATGATGCCATTGACGCAACCTTTTTAGATCCTCCTGTCATTACATTTCCAACTGATGGCTCTACGATAACAACGACACCTACGATAAGGTGGAATCCTGTGCCGGGTGCAACTCATTATAGGATTTTAATGTGGGATGACAGCTGGAATGAACCGGTTTACTGGTTTTGGGGGAATGGCTATCAAAAATTTTTTACCGATCTGCCGGGTGCAATGATTCCCCTTGGTAAGTTAAAAGCTAATCACCAATATAGATTACGTATTGAAGCCCGTTTTGGACATCAGGATTTGGACAAACGATCTCGAAGTGACTGGATTTACATCAATACCGATGCTTTATAATCGTTGCAAAAAAAAGACTTTCCCTTAACTTAAATAAGGAATGAAAATTTATTAATCTGAACGAAATTAATTTTTGGTCTCGGTTTGTAAATATGGCATGTACTTGAGTTTTCGAAAAAAAGTTGACACATAGTTTTGCAAGTGGCATAAAAATTGATTTAGTATCATAACGAACTGAAATAACAGGGATTTAAGGTTATCGATATCTTTTGCTCAAAAACCACTCCATTGGTATTTATAAACCCATGAAACTCCAATAAAAATTTAACCCACTGATATAACAATCAAACCATAAATTAAGCAATATACATGCCGCCACAATTGAGCTCAACATAACTGATTGATATTACAATAAAATTATTTTTCGAAAACTCAAGAATATTATTACTACCAAAAACGGTTGTCATGTATGTTCCAAAAGAGCCGCACCTAACTAAAATTGAAGGATGCCAAAATTTGCGGTTTTTCAGCTGATAAAGAAACAGGGAAAAGAGAAAAAGTTCTTTATAATGTAAAAGTAGCTACGGTTAGACTAAAATCTATTCCAGGGAAGCACC
>JAOZRY010000331.1 GCA_029939965.1 Bacteroidales bacterium
GTGTGAACGTAAGATAAATCAAAAATCATATCGTTAATTTGAAGTAATTATTTAGATGGTAGTTTAATTTGAAAAATCATTCTGACCCCATCCCCAACCCTTCCACTGAAAGGGAAGGGAGTTCCACCGCACCGGCCAGTATGATGGGTATCCTCCCCCTCTCCGCCTACCAAAGCGAAGCGGCGGACAGGAAGGGGGAATTAGAGGGGACTTTGGTAACGGGCATTTTATAGGGGCAGATAGTAAATAGATAAACAAATACAATCTGAAATAAAAAAACCCCAACTTTATTGACAGACGTTAAATAGTGTGCAACAAAAAACGCCGATATCTTCGTTGGGCTTGCTCAACAATCAAATGATTTTTCTTTCCTCCCAAAATTGTAGCGCATCCTGTAAAAGCAAAAACACCACAAATGGCAAGAATAAATACCGGCAAATAAATTCGTTTCATAATTATTATATTGTTGTAATTTTAAAACCTATATCCAATTTGTATTAAGTACCTCATACCATAGCCAAAATTTGTGGCAGCCCCTTTAGTGCTAAATTCTTTATTATTAAGAAGTTCATCCAGAAACGGATATTTTGAAGTAAGAATATCGCGAATGGCATCAAGATATTCATTTTCCCCATCAGCACTAATATCCCCATCGATTTTAAGTTTGCCGGTATAAATTGAAACTGATGGTCCCATAAAGATCAAATCAATTGTAAACCTCTCTTTTATCACAAACTGATACCCCAACTCAACACCAATACCAATTATGCTTATACCTCCGTCCAACGATAAACTACCATGACCAATTGAGCTATTGACAACTTCAAAATAGTTCTCGAATGAATAATGATGAAACGAACCGTACGGACCCCAAAACAATCCATCAGGTGCCCGGCGTGTATTTCTGTTTTTAAAATAAAATCGGTAATCGCCCGATACACTAAACCCTGACCTTTTTCTGGTTGATGAGATATTTATGCTATCGTAACTACCTATGATGGCAGGCAAAACAAAATACCCTGCATTTACTGAAAATGACCTATGTGCCTCCAGAACTCTTTCGTAAGAAAGATTTATGTTTTCGGAGCCCCAAAGAAGGAATGGTGTAAGATTCCATTTTATTACATTTCTTTTGTAGTCCTCCGGCAGGGTATCACTTTTTTCCTGTGCAACCACAGGATTCAGTAAAAATACAAGCAATAACAATGTAAAATATCGTAAAGGTGATTTCATATTTAAGTTATAGAATGGTGATTAAAAAGAGTTTAAAAGTAAATTTAAAATTTTTCAGAACATAGGTCTCGTAAAGTTTACAATCAAAAGCACATTTTACTAATGGCGATAATAATATTGCCCACTATTAATAAAACAAAACTAATAATGTTTGGTTAAAACACTTTCGGTATCTGATAAAATCTTTGCTAAACCCATCAGACATTCCAAAAATTCAATTAAATTTGCACACTTGTTCATCAAGATTAACTTGATTTATCTTATTGTTTTTCAACTTCTAACACATTAAAAAAAAGAAATACATTTTATTAAAAAGAAAAAACCATGAGAAATTTAAAATTATTAACAGTACTATTTGCTGCATTATTACTCACATTTTCAGCCTGCAAAAAAGACGATGATCCACCAATGGCAGTAGAAATTAACAGCCTTGAACTTTCGTCGGACAACACCGAGCTTACAGTAAATTTTAATCAGGGTGTTTACAGAAACGCTGATAAAACCGGAAGACTTGAAAATGATAATTTCGAAATTACATTTTACTCATCACAAGGAATAACTGCGCAATACTCTGTTTCGCACACCGCCGGAGAACAGGCAGTTACAATTAATTTTGTGTATGAAGAAGAGTTGGTAGGTGACGAAAGAATTGAGGTTACAGCCTTAAAAGAAACCTTTTATGGAAGTGAAGGCAATAGTGTTGATCAGGATTTAACTGCTGATATTGACGTAAACTAACAAAAACAGTAACCGGCCATGACAGTATCCGAAATTGTGCGAAACATACCAAAAATAAAACATTCGGATTCGGGGAATTTTTTCCTGTTGGCAGGTCCATGTGTAATCGAGAATGAAATAATGCCATTTGAGATTGCCGAAAGAATCCTTGCAATTTCTGAGAAACTAAAAATCCCTTTCATTTTCAAAGCCTCCTATCGCAAAGCCAACCGCTCGAAACTTAGCTCATTTACAGGGATAGGAGACAAAAAGGGTTTGCAAATTCTTAGTAAAATAAAAAGTGAATTTCATATTCCGGTTGTAACCGACATCCATACAGTTGAAGAAGCCAATATGGCTGCCGAATTTGTTGATGTTCTCCAAATCCCGGCCTTTCTGTGCAGGCAAACCGACCTTTTGGTTGCTGCCGCCAAAACCGGTAAAGTTGTAAATATTAAAAAGGGGCAGTTTCTTTCGGCCGAATCGATGGTATTTGCCGTTGAAAAAGTTAGAGAAGCCGGAAACAAAAATATTATGCTTACTGAGCGAGGTACCACCTTTGGCTATCAGGATCTGGTAGTTGATTATCGTGGAATCCCTGAAATGCAAAAAAACAATGTGCCTGTTGTTTTGGACTGTACCCATTCGTTACAGCAACCCAACCAGCCGGCAGGAGTTACCGGGGGACAACCCGATCTTATCGAAACAATTGCTAAAGCCGGCATTGCTGTTGGTGTTGACGGACTTTTTATCGAAACACATCCTGACCCAAAAAAAGCACTTTCTGATGGCGCAAATATGTTGCGCCTCGATGATTTGAAATCTCTGTTAGAAAAACTCATTAAAGTCAGAGAGTCAATTTTTTAATAATTCTTCTTTTTAAAATCATTAAAAATAAGATGTTTTAGAGTAATCTGCCAACTCTATTCGTGGAATTCTTATATTTTTTTCTATTTTTGTTAGCCACAAAACATCTATATTTTCATCTACTAAATAAATGATAACATGAAGGATACACCCATCAATTTTGAGATCGTTAATCAGAAAATAAAAGAAAGTGGCCTGGCAAAGGTTGGAGAAGCTTCGATACGTGAAGTTAAAAAATTAGTGGATCAGATCGAAAAAGGAACCGGAGAAAAATTTGTTCGCATGGAAATGGGAATACCCGGATTACCACCTTCAAAAATTGGTATTGAAGCTCAAAAAGCTGCTCTCGACAACGGAGTTGCTGCAATTTACCCCGACATTTTTGGCATTGCCTCCCTGAAACCCGAAATATCCAGGTTTGTAAAAAACTTTATGAATGTTGATGTTAACCCCGAAGGATGTATCCCAACAGTTGGATCGATGCAAGGTAGCTTCGCCGCATTTATGACACTTAATCGTATGTATGCTAACCGGGAAGGAACCTTGTTTTTGGATCCGGGCTTTCCGGTACACAAGCAACAACTGGCGGTATTGGGGCAGGGCTGGGATGCGTTTGATGTATATAATTATCGCGGCGAAAAACTCCGCGAAAAACTTGAATCTTACCTATCCACAGGTAGATTTTGCTCATTGCTCTATTCAAACCCAAACAACCCATCGTGGATTTGTTTTACTGATACAGAA
Organism: Bacteroidales bacterium; assembly: GCA_029939965.1. Classification (GTDB taxonomy): domain Bacteria; phylum Bacteroidota; class Bacteroidia; order Bacteroidales; family 4484-276; genus SABY01. Next base: position 3,562 of record JAOZRY010000331.1, read on the forward strand.
CTACAAATAATTGGTGAGCTTGCCAATAAATACAATATTATTGTAATCGAAGATCTTGCCTACTTTGGAATGGATTTCCGTAATGATTATTCAAAACCGGGTCAACCACCATACCAACCATCGGTTGCCAATTATACCGACAATTTTGTGCTCCTCATTTCCAGTTCAAAAGCATTTAGCTATGCCGGCGAAAGGGTAGGTATGATGGTACTTTCCGACAAACTTTTTAATACCACAGCACCCGATTTGCTTCGCTATTACAAATCGGATAATGTTGGGTACGCAATGGTTTTCGGGACAATTTATTCGTTAAGCTCGGGCACCAATCACTCCTCACAACATGCTTTAGCTGCCATATTGAAAGCAGCTAACGATGGCAAGTTTGATTTTGTGGAGGTTGTTAAAGAATATGGCGCAAAAGCCAAAATTATGAAGAAGATGTTTTTAAACAATGGTTTTAAAATTGTTTACGACAAAGATGTGGACAAACCAATCGCCGATGGTTTTTATTTCACCTTCTCCTACCCTGGATTTTCGGGCAGCGAATTGCTCGAAGAATTTTTGTACTATGGCATTTCGGCAATCACACTCACCATTACCGGGAGCGAACGCAACGAAGGTATCCGTGGATGTGTGTCGCTGGTACAACGATCACAATTCCCCGACCTTGAAAATAGACTCAGGAAGTTTAATGAAGATCACAAGGGTTAGAATTTTGTGAGCATTAAAATTTGCCCAGGAAAAAAAATAGCTTTTCATTTGCCCCGACATTTTGAGCGGGGCAAATTATTTTAGCCCAATCAAAATCCTTTTCACTACCCCACATACAGTAATACCAAATCAGTGCACGAACATTTTATTAAAATAAAAATAGTTTTGGGTAGTTAAAACAAATAGTTAAAAATCAGGTATTGTGGGAGTAATTCAGAAACAAAGTATTTCAGGTGTAATTTGGTCGTACGTTGGTGTAGGGCTGGGGTTTCTGACAACTGCTATTTTGTTTACACGGTTGCTCGAAACCGAGGAAATTGGATTACTAAGGTTGCTGGTTTCTTATGCCTCAATATTAAGCATGTTTGCCAGTCTGGGGATAAATACGGTAACCATTAAAATGTTTCCACAGTTCAGAAACGAAAAAGCCAA
>JAOZRY010001039.1 GCA_029939965.1 Bacteroidales bacterium
GAAACCGGTTGGCCCCCTGAACTATTACAGGTGAGTGTAACCACGATAAACGGGACCTTCTCGATGGGATTATTTTTCAATACCGCTTCCAGCTTGTTCAAATCAAGGTTTCCTTTAAATGGATGGTATTGTGTGGGATGAAAGGCCTCGTCGATGGTACAGTCAACTGCATGTGCATGTCTGAATTCGATATGGCCTTTGGTAGTATCGAAATGCGAATTGCCTGGTACGATGTCCCCGTTTTTAACTAATAGGGAAAATAATACATTTTCGGCAGCCCGTCCCTGGTGGGTTGGCAGGAAGTCGTTGAACCCGAAAAGTTCTTTAATTACTGCTTTCATCTTCAGGTAGGAAGATGCCCCGGCATAGCTTTCATCGCCCACCATCATTTCCGACCATTGCTTGTCGCTCATGGCACCGGTGCCCGAATCGGTGAGCAGGTCGATGTAAACATATTCACTGCGGAGGTTAAATAAATTATTGTAGGCCTCTTTAAGCCAAACTTCCCTTTCTTTTCTTGTGCTGCGGCGGATAGTTTCCACCATTTTAATTTTATATGATTCTGCAAATGGTAATTCCATAATTCAATTAGGATTTTTGATAATTAATAATAGAATATGTGATTTTTATTCAGACAGGATGCCTGAAAATGGGATATCTAATTAGTGTCCGTCCATAAAGTACCTTAAAACTGATTAACGATTGAAGATCAATGATTTTTGATTTCAGAAATGTGTGAAGCTCAGACAAATCAAAAATCACATATTCCCGCACGTGCGGGATTAATCTGAAATTATTAACCATCGACATTATGGACAAGCACTAATTAATGTCTGTACATAAAGTCAATTTGTAAACAAAAACTATAATTTACAGACAGACATTAACTAAAGTGATAGGTGTCCCTGTTTTTAATATTCAGGTGGACACGGAGGCTCAGGGTCGAAATTAATCTGAAGTAGTACATTTCTGTTCAGTTTTATTTGCGCGACAAAAATAACAAGAATTTTCGTACCGAAGATGGTTACCGGTTTTGACAGCAAGAATTTGAAGCAACTACAAACGGAAAGCCCGTTAGCCGCCCAAAAAAAACAATAACAAAAAAATGAAATTCATTACATTGCCAGATAATTAGTTTCAAATTTTAGATCAAATTGCAACCCTTCTTTTGCATGTTAACGTTTTTACTTTTAATGGTGGGCCGGCATAGTATAAATGCATTACAACTTTCATTATCCGGATATAAAAACATAAACAGGTGTAACTTTATTTTCTAATATATTGGCCAATTTGTATAACTTTGTTTCCATGAAAAAATA
>JAOZRY010001040.1 GCA_029939965.1 Bacteroidales bacterium
CAGGGCAGTAAATTAAGCCTGGTAAACCAATACATGGACACATCGTTATGGGAATTGGCCGGACACGATTACGGGGTCAGACCGGACGTTGAAAAGCATTGCTATAAGCCTATGGATGAATTGCTTCAACGAAAAACACGTATTGAACGCAAACTTGCAAAAAGGCATTTAACGGATGGATGCGTTATTCTTTACGACATTACAAATATCTGGTTTGAAGGCGAATATAAAAACTCCCGAAAAGTTGTTTTTGGAAAAGGAAAGGGAGGAAAAATCGGATACAAGCAAATAGCTTTGGGATTATTAACAAACAAAGAAGGCTGCCCGGTTGGTGTCGAAATATTCAAAGGGAATGTTTCCGATCAGAAAACTGTACTGGATCAAGTAAAAAAACTTTCCGATAAATATGGTATCAAACAAGCGATATTCACTGGCGATAGAGGCATGTTGACAGCAAAGAGAGTTGACGAGATAAGCGAAACTGATTTTAAAGTAATAACTGCTCTGACGCATCATGAGATGAAAACACTGCTCGAAAAGGAAGATATACAAAAAGATCTGTTTGACGAAAAACATATCACTGAAATTATTGATTCTGATGACGAAACAAGGTATGCTCTATGCAAAAATAAGCAGGAGATGCGAAAAGAACGAAAGACTCGAGAATCAATGATAGAAAGAGTTAAATTGCAACTGAAGAAAAAGGCGGCGGCGACAAGAAAAAGAAATCCCAAAAAAGTTGCCGCCAGTGTCGGGAGAATATTTGAAAAATATAAGATCGAAAAGTTTTTCACCTGGGATGTAGACAAAAATGGTAGTTTTTTATGGAGTCTCAAGCAAGAAAAAATAGACGCTGAAAAAGAACTTGATGGATGTTATGTTATAAAAACCACTGCAGATCGCAACATGATGAGTACAAATGAATTTGTGCATGGATATCGTAATCTGCAAAAGGTTGAACAGGCATTTAAAAACATGAAAACAGTTATGCTTGAATTACGTCCTGTTTATCATAAAAATGATAACAGAATAGAAGCACACATATTTATCGTAATGCTTGCTTACTATTTGCAATGGCATGCGACGGAACGCCTGAAACCATTATTTGATGCTGATAAACAGGGAAAGGATAGACGCTGGACTGTCGAGACAGTTGTGGAGCGTTTGAAATCAATTCGAAAAGTTGACAATCTGATCAATGGCATAGTTGTAAAAAGCAATATTTCAGAACCGGATGAGGAACAAACAGAAATTTTAAATCTCTTAAATGTAAAATTAGTGTAGACAGTAAAATTTAAAAACTTTTTGTGCGTAGACA
>JAOZRY010001041.1 GCA_029939965.1 Bacteroidales bacterium
TATCATCGATTCCTGTAATGGGGTCTTCGCTAAAATTGCCCTGACCATTGTTAAAAAGAAGGTTCACGGTTGATACATTACGTGTTATAAGGTTTTGGGTAAAAGCAATGTCGTTGAAACCGTTGTTATCAAAATCGGAGCAAACCATTTTACATCCTGCTCCATATCCAGTTATATAATCTATAAACAAGGATTTGTCCAATGATAAATTGCCTTCGTTGTAATAAACAACCAATCCCGTATTATCAGATAAATGAAAAACAACATCCGGGAGGTTATCGTTATTAAAATCGGATACCGAAAATTCGTTCGTCAATTTCTGAAAACTTAAAATTTCGGCAAGTTCAAAAGTTTGGCCATCAATATTTTCATGGATGGATACCCATGTGTAGCCCCAGGCACAACTATAGCAAACAATATCCAAATCGTTGTCCTGATCAAAGTCAACAATAAATGGAACTGTATGTCCCATCCCGTTTTCCAACTCCAGTTTTTCGAAATGATCAGGATAACAGAAATAGATTTCGGTATCTATTCCTGTTATAAGTATATCATCCATCCCATTATCGTCAAGGTCGCCACAAGCAATTTTATTTGGGTAAGGATTTTCAACATCATACTGCACAGGAAATGTAAACCCTCCAGCTCCATCATTATATAACAATGAAAAAAATTGATCTTGACCCGAAGTAACAACAATGTCATAATGTCCATCGCCATTAAAATCACCATAATTAATGAAGTTAAATATACTGGAACTGTTAAGGGTATAATCTTGAAATTGGTTAAAATTTCCTTGGTTGCTATAGAATACCCTTATGTACCTATCAGCATTTCCACTGGAAAAGTCACTGTAAAATGTAATCAAATCAGGAAAAGTATTATTGTCTGTAAGTATGGCTAAGATATTTTCCTGATATCCGCAAAAACTCTTAGTACTATCTGTTATTGTATAATTACCATATCTTTGATTTAGTAATATTGCAAATGATGGGTTTTCTTGCAACCAGGCTACATTATGCCCTGTAACAATATCCAAATCACCATCCAAATCGAGGTCAGCATAAGCAATTGATCGAACAAAAAGTGGTATTTCATAAACTGATCGTCCGGTATCGCCGGTAAACGATAAGAGCAGAATGGCAGCAAAGAGTAGTAGTGCTTTGTTCATGATTTTTTTTAGTTTTAATAGCTACAAATATAGGAATATTTAATATCAGAACTCCTTACTTACCGTAAACTATATTGTCGCAATGCCAGCCTCTTTTATTGCATATTGTGTAGCCCCGTGCTTTAGCGCGGGGTTAAATAATATTT
>JAOZRY010001042.1 GCA_029939965.1 Bacteroidales bacterium
AAATGAGATGGTCTCACAGCGCAAACAGGCAGAGAAGGCACTATTTGAGAGTGAAAAAAAATATAAAGAGTTTGTAGAAGAGACGGAAGATATTGTAACAAGCTTGGACAGGGATGGCAATTTTCTATTTGTTAACCTTATGAGTGAAAAAATTTTTGGGATTAATTCAAAAGATATTATTGGGATGCATGCATTTGATTTTGTTCATTCAGATGATCAAGAAAACACACAAATTTGGTTTAATGACTGTCTTGAAAAAAAGATACTTAAATCATCATATGAAAATAAACAGATAAATAAAACAACTGGTAAAGTATTTAATATGCTTTGGACCTGTAATTTTATCTATGATAAAAAAGGTCAAATATCAAGGATTGATAGTATAGCGCACAACATTACTGTTCGCAGGCATGCAGAAAAAGAGTTGCAAGCATCTTATGAGAGGTTTTATACGGTTTTGGACAGTATAGATGCGACCGTTTATGTGTCAGATATGGAAACATATGAAATTCTTTTTATGAATAAATATATGATAGAGTGTTTTGGCCGTAATATGACAGGTGAAATATGCTGGGATGCTTTTAGAGGAGGATCTGGACCATGTGCTAATTGTTCTAATGATCTACTGATTGATAAAAATGGAATTCCAACCGGTGTTTATACCTGGCAGAATAAAAATCCTGTCACCAACAAATGGTATAATAATTATGATCGTGCTATAAATTGGACAGACGGGCGTTTGGTCAGACTCCAAATCGCTACAGACATTACCGGTTTTAAAAAAATGGAAGCTCAGCTCCAACAAGCCCAGAAGATGGAATCCATAGGTACGCTTGCAGGGGGTATTGCTCATGATTTTAACAATATTCTTTTTCCAATTGTAGGTCATTCAGAAATGCTGTTAAAGGATATCCCAGAAGATAGTCAATTTCGAGATGGCCTTAACCAGATATATTCAAGTGCTTTAAGAGCCAGTAAATTGGTAAAGCAGATACTCACTTTTTCACGTCAGGACAGCGGTGATGTAAAGCTTATGAAAATACAACCCATCATCAAAGAAGCCTTGAAGCTTATCCGATCAACAATTCCCACAACCATTGAAATCAGACAAAATCTTCAATCTGACTGTGGCGCAATTAAAGCGGACCCAACACAAATACATCAGATTGTAATGAATCTTGCAACTAATGCCTATCATGCTATGGAAGAAACCGGCGGAAAATTGAATATAAAACTAAAAAAAGTTGGGCTTGAAGAACTTGATTTATTTGATCCAGACATGAAGCCAGGTGCATATGCCTGCTTAAGCATATCA
>JAOZRY010000332.1 GCA_029939965.1 Bacteroidales bacterium
GGGAAAGTTTAAGTTTGGCATGTCAAAGATTTACATTCCTGAGGTTTCTTCCAAAATGAAATCCATTTACAAGAAACTCAAAAAAGAATTAATCAAAGAAAAATTAAAATCAGTTGGACTTAATCAAAACGACCTTGCGAAAATATTAGGACATAAAAAAGGATATATGTCGGAGCTGATTAATGGATTGAGACCTTTCTCTAAAGAAGATATTATTGTGATAAATCGACTTTTCAAAATTATGCTGGAACATCAAAACAAATTTTAACCCAATCATTTCCATTTTTAGGTTAACCAATTTTTATCCCTATTTTTGTCTCTTTTCAAACTCAACTTAATGGATCGTATCACCCTATTTGCTGAAGTATTACTGCCTTTGCCAATTCCGGGAACTTTTACCTATCGCATCCCATTTGAGATGAATAGCGAGGTAACCGCAGGAAAGCGTGTGGTGGTTCAGTTTGGAAAAAAGAAAATCTATACCGGTCTGGTAAAATCAGTACATCAAAAGATTCCACAGGATTATATTCCCAAATATGTTTTGTCAGTTCTGGATTCATCGCCGGTGGTTAACGATATACAGTTTGGATTTTGGGACTGGATAGCAGATTATTATATGTGCCATGCAGGTGAGGTGATGAATGCTGCTCTACCCTCGGCTCTAAAGCTGGCGAGCGAAACCCGCATTGTGCAACACCCCGATTTTGATGGCGAAACAGATCATCTCAACGAAAAGGAATACCTTATTGCCGAAGCTATCGACATACAAAAAACACTTACCATATCTGAAGTTTCCAGGATTGTTGAATACAAAAAAGTTATTCCTCTTATTAAAAACCTGATTGAGAAAAGAATTGTTTTGGTGGAAGAAGAACTCCGGGACAGATACCGACCAAAGGTAGAGACCTATGTGCGCCTCACAGCTGAATATCGAAAAGAAGAAAACCTGAGGAAAGTGTTTGATGAATTGGAAAAAAGAGCCTTTAAACAGTTGGAAGTATTGATGACCTTTATGAGGATGACAGAAAGTTTGGATAAGCCGGTTGAGACTGTTAAGCGAACCGATCTGCTCAAAATGGCCAATTCAACTCCAGCACCCATGACTGCACTAATTAAAAAAGGTGTGTTTGAATTAGATGAAAAAGAGAGTAGCAGGTTGGAGTCTTTCGATGCTCAAACATCGGTAAGCACAATCGTCCTCACCAAAAAACAAGAAGAAGCATTGGAAACCATCAAAAGTGGTTTTGAAAATAAAAACGTGGTTTTGTTGCACGGCGTTACATCAAGTGGCAAAACCGAAATTTACATAAAACTCATCCAGGAAACCATAGAACAAGGCAGGCAGGTTTTGTTTTTGTTGCCCGAAATTGCCCTTACCACTCAAATTATTAATCGGTTAAGGAAATTCTTTGGCGACAAGGTGGGTGTTTATCATTCAAAATACAACGAATTTGAACGGGTTGAAATTTGGAACAATGTGGTGAAAAGTGGTGGTGAAAAAATTAAACCTGACCAAAAATACCAGATTATCCTCGGAGCCCGATCTGCGCTATTCCTGCCCTACAGCAATCTGGGGCTTGTAATTGTTGACGAAGAGCACGATTCTTCGTACAAGCAATATGCACCGGCACCGAGATATTTGGCTCGCGATTCGGCCATTGTGCTGGCACAAATGCATAAGGCAAAAACATTGTTAGGGTCAGCAACTCCTTGTGTAGAATCTTACTTTAATGCCTCTACCAATAAATATGCACTTGCCGAAATTGATGAGCGATATGGCGGAGTGCAAATGCCCGAAATTTTGGTGGCCGATCTGAAAAACGAGACCCGCCGCAAAACCATGAAATCCCATTTTAGCTCCTTCCTGCTAAAAAATATTGAGGAGGCTCTTGAAAAAAAAGAACAAATTATTCTTTTTCAAAACAGGCGTGGCTTTTCGCTCAGGCTCGAATGCGAAACCTGCAATTGGTTGCCAACCTGCAAAAATTGCGATGTAACGCTAATTTATCACAAATACAATAACCAGCTCAGATGCCACTATTGCGGATATTCGACCCGTGTGCCTGAGCGTTGCCCCGAGTGTGGTTTTACGGGTATAAAAATGAAAGGCTTTGGAACAGAAAAAATTGAAGACGATTTGAGCATTATTCTTCCCAAGGCAAATATTATGCGTATGGATCTGGACACCACACGCTCCAAAAATGCCTATCAGAAAATCATCAGCGATTTTGAGGAACATCGTATCGACATACTGGTTGGAACGCAAATGGTAACCAAAGGTCTGGATTTTGATAACGTGAGTATTGTCGGTATTTTAAACGCCGATAACCTGATAAGCTACCCCGATTTTCGTTCTTTCGAGCGTAGCTTCCAACTCATGGCACAAGTAAGCGGACGTGCAGGGCGCAAAGCCAAACGTGGTAAGGTTATAATCCAAACATACAATCCGCACCATACTGTAATTAGGTATGTAATAGATAATAATTACGACCTTATGTTTCGCAGTCAGTTGCAGGAGCGTAACCAGTTTAAATATCCGCCGTTTTATAGAATTATTGAGTTACAGGTTCAGCATAAAGATGCAAACTTTGTAAATGCAGCTTCTTTTGAACTGGCAACCGAACTAAAAAAGTTTTTGGGGAAACGAGTGCTGGGGCCGGAATACCCAATAGTTTCAAGAATTAAAAATCTTTACCTGAAAAATATATTGGTGAAACTTGAAAAGTCTGATAAAATTCACGACATGAAAGAAAAAATTGCGGAAGCCATCTTCTTTTTCAATACCCAAAGCAAATACAAAGCCGCACGAATAGTGGTGGATGTAGATCCTTTATAAAACATTTCCTTTTTCGTAAAATGCAATTCTTAATAATTGAAGTACTTTTAGGCCTGCATTTTGGAGGCAAAATCAATCTGTTTCAAAAGCAAAACATCGAACGGTTGAGGACGTTAAACTTTTTTGATTTTTAAATGTAATCATGAGAATTTTATACTATTTCACACTGCTTGTTTTTATCACCACATTATCCTGCCAAAGCCTTTCGGGGCAAAATGAAATCGACCCCAATGGTTTTAATATTTTCTATCACGAAAACGGCAACAAATCCAGTGAAGGAAATATGGTGGATGGCAAACCTGACTTATACTGGAAAACTTACTACGAAAACGGCGAACTCAAATCGGAAGGGAATCGCAAAGATTTTCTGCTCGACAGTATATGGAAATTTTATGATGAAACCGGAAAATTGGTTTTGCTTATCAATTATAAAAACGGACAAAAAGATGGTATAAGAGTAACGTATCGGGAAGATGAAATTGTTGCAGAAAATTTTAACGAGGACATCAAACAAGGCATTACATCCTACTATTACTTTCCTGACAGTACAATATTTAAAACAATCTATTTTGTGGATGGGCGCGAAGAGGGGCTGGCCAAAGAGTTTGGCGAAGATGGCAGGGTAATTACGCTCACCACATACAAAAAAGGATATGTGATTAGCCGCGAACGAATTAACCGGCTTGATGCAGAAAAACGGAAACAGGGGTTGTGGAAATTCTTTCACGAAAACGGACTGGTATCTCTCGAAGGAAGATTTAACAACGATCTGAAAGATGGTTACTTTAAGGAATATGATGAAAAAGGCAAACTCCTGTTTACTACTAAATGGATAGAAGGCGAAAAACAGGAAAATGCTGTTGAACTGGTGAGGTTGGAAGTGGCCAAAGACTACTACCCAAACGGACAGGTAATGACCATGCAAACCTTTCGTAATGGGATAGCCCAGGGGGTAAGGCGCGAATATAATGAGGTTGGCGAAATTTTGTCGGGGTCGTTGTTTAAAAATGGCAATAAGGTAGCTGATGGCATTACCCGCAATGATGGAGTGAGGGACGGTTTGTGGAAAGACTATTTTGAAAATGGTGAATTAAAGGCCGAAGGAAGTTATGATAATGGGGTGAAAGTGGGCGAATGGAAATATTATTACCCAAATGGTAAACCCGAACAAACCGGAAAATTTAACAGTAAAGGAAAGTTTATTGGTCAATGGGTTTGGTATTACCCTTCCGGGAATATCCTTCGTGAAGAACATTTTGTTAATGGACTTGCTGATGGCCTCATGACTGAATTTGATGATGAAGGAAACATTATTGCCGAAGGTGATTATATCGAAGGCATGAAAGAAGGTAACTGGATATTGCAATATGGCGATCATCGCGAAGAAGGTGATTACTCATACGATCTGCGTAGTGGTTACTGGAAATATTTTAATGGTGATGGAAACCTGATTTTCGAGGGTGAGTATATCGATAATAATCCAAACGGAAAGCACTATTATTACTGGGATAATGGCAAAATTAAAGATGAGATAAATTACTTGTTGGGGTTGAGAAATGGTGATTGGAAAAAATACAACCTTGACGGCACACTACTGCTGGTGATTTCGTTTGATAATGGAATTGAAAAAAAGTATGATGGCATTAAAATTAAACCCGAATTTACCGAAACTTTCGATGAGCAGTACGATGAGTATTCTGATGATTGAGGTGTTTTTAGGTAATGGAACGCGGATGGAGCGGGTTAGAAGAATGGAACGCGGATGGAGCGGATTGAGCGGATTTGGGGCGGATAAGAAAAATGGAAAACGGATTGGGCGGATTAGAGCGGATAAGAAGAATGGAACGCG
>JAOZRY010000333.1 GCA_029939965.1 Bacteroidales bacterium
AAAACAACATATTAGAAATCTATTTAACGGGGTAAATCGATAAATGAAAGATGCCATATTTTTTATTTAAAATTGTTTTTTTGCTATTTGCTTAATTAGATATTTGAATAAATATATACTTTTGCCATCCAAATTCTATAAAATTCGAGATTAATGATGAAAAAACTATCAAAACACTTAAAGGTAATTTCAGTAAGTTCCATTTTTATACTTTCAATATTATTTCCTGAAGTAATTGATGCTCAGGTAAACAATAAAAATACGGACTCTTTACGGCTCATTACCATTGATGAAATTGTGATTACAGCAAATCGCTATGATAATGAACTGCTTAGCTCAGGTGCTGCTGTTAGTGTAATTAGAGCCAGGGAGATTCAAAACCTGCCTGCTCAGAATTTTTCGGGGATACTTGAATATATTCCGGGGCTGTATTCATCATCGACCGATGGCATGGGGCTTAATCCGCAGGTTAGCGTAAGGGGTTTTTATGGTGGTGGCGAAGCTGAGTATTTAACGGTGCTGATTGATGGTATCCCGGTTAACGATCTTGAAACCGGCCTTGCAAACTGGAATCAAATTCCTATTGGTCAAATACAAAAAGTTGAACTCCTAAGAGGTGGGGCATCAACTATGTATGGTAATGCTGCGATGGGTGGGGTTTTAAATATCCGCACCAAAAAAGATAACAATAATTTTACAACAGCCAACCTGAGTTATGGTTCTTTTAATTCGTATGGTATTGGTGCTTCGCATGGTGGCATGGTTGGAAAAGGAAATTATGAGATTTATTTAAATAATAATGCCACTGATGGATACAGGGAACACAGCAACTGGAACTCAATAAATTTTGGTGGAAAAGTAAAATTGCCATTAAGTAAAAACTCAACACTTACATTTGGAACTTACAACCAAATTCTAAATTCGGAAGACCCGGGTTTTTTATCTGAAACACAAATTACGGAAGATCGTAAACAATCTCAGGCTTATTTTAGAGAGGATGGAAAAGACTATCAAAAATACCTCGCAACTCTCCAATTCAATACAAAAATTAATTCGCAGGCCGACCTCTCTGTAAATCTCAATTATCAATATAATAGTAAAGAACAAAAACGAACCTATGGGCAATATCCAACTATACTCATCCAATCGGGTCAGGGATTTTATCCGAATGGCATTTATGATACTACAGTTTTTGGAAACACAAAAAAGAGAAATCTTACTACCGATCAGGCTAATATGGCGATAAGGGTTACAAGTACTATTCCTGAGATTTATGCTAAAATTAACGGTGGTATAGAGGTGGATTATGGTGGCTACAGCAACGAGTATTACGACATTTTTAGAGGATTTGAAAACGATTATGCCAATAACTACTTCCCATGGGATTCGTTGGACACCAAAGGAGATGGTTATCGTTTTAATTCGGCAGCCTATCTTAATGGCGAAATTGATCTGGCCCGGCCACTCAAATTAATTGCAGGTGTGCGATACGATTTAATTTCGGATGAGTTTAATGGTAAAGTCCCTGATACGGCAATTAATAAATCCAATTCGGCGTTGAGCCCAAAAATTGCCCTCTCGCTAACCACCGGCAACAACAACGATTATAAAGGGAGTATTTACATGAGTTATAGCCATGCGTTTAAAGCACCTACCATCGATCAGCGGACAGATTTAAAACATTTGCATTATTTTGTGTTTATCGAGGCAGGGCCGGCATATTATCCGATGATGATAAAGGCCAATCCTTTTTCTAATGCCGATTTGAAACCGCAAACCAGTGTAAACTACGAAATTGGCACATATCAGTATTACAGGTTTTCGGATGCTGTAAGTGGCGAAATTAGTATTGCGGCATATTTGATTAATGTAAATGATGAAATAGATTTCGACCTTGCAACACAGCAATACAAAAATATTGTTAACACCGAACATACCGGGGTTGAAATAAGCATGAGGCTAAATGTTCGTACCAACTGGAGCGGTTTTATTAATTATAATTATTGCAATGTAAAATTTTCGAATGGTGAAAATAAAGATAAAAGGTTAACAGGAATCCCGGATAATGTGTATGCAACAGGTATTTCATATTCGCCGGCAAAAGGGTTTGGCGCCACTTTGCTTTTGAACGGTGCGAGCGGAATTTATCTTGATGAAGAAAACACACAAACTCTTTCGGGTTACAGCGTAGTAAATACAAGGATCGACTATAAATTTAAGTTTGCCACCATTTATTTTGATGTAAATAATTTGTTCGATTCATCGTACAACTCCACCGGATACATGATAAGCGGCGAAAAATACCTCTATCCGGCCATGGGTAGGTTTATTCGAGCCGGTGTGAATTTATCATTTTAACCAATAAAATTAGCTATGAAACGAGTACTCCTGATACTGTTTGTAGCTTTCTTTAGCATTTCAATAACTACACAAGGTCAGAGTATTTCAGGTACTGTTTATGATGCAAAATACGACCGTCCCATTGCAAATGCTACCATTTTTGTTATAGAAACAGATTTGGGAACTTATGCCGATGAATTTGGGAATTTTGAAATTAAAAACATTAAGCCCGGAATTTACACCTTGCAGTTTTCGCTTGTAGGATATTTAAGTTATAAAAAGAAAATTACTGTTTATAAAAATGGATTAGCCGACCTGGCTGTTTATCTTCAACCATCAAACGTAAACCTGAACAATGAGTTTGTTGTTACTGCCCGTAGAATTGAAACCAGCAATTTTTCATCTCCCGAAGCCATAACAGTTTTAACCGGCAACGCGCTTAAACAGGAAATGCCGAGATCGACACCTGAGGCATTGGTTGGAGCTACCGGGGTGTTTTTGCAAAAAACAAATCATGGTGGTGGTTCTCCGTTTTTGCGTGGTTTAACAGGAAATCAAAATCTGCTGATGATTGATGGTATCAGGTTAAATAATGCTACTTATCGGTACGGCCCAAACCAATATCTCAGCACCACGGACCCAAATATTATCAGTACTATTGAAATTGTAAGAGGTGCGGGTTCTGTTTTATATGGAAGCGATGCTATGGGTGGGGTAATAAATATTATTACAAAAAATCCGGCATATTCCACAAAAGGATGGAAAGCAAAAGGCAGCATTTTGGGGAAATGGATGAGTGCCGATATGCAAAAAACCGGCCGTAGCGAATTTTCAGTGGCGAATAAAAACATAGCTTTTACAGGTGGATTTTCATACAACGATTTTGGTGATATTGTTGGAGGCGATACTACCAAAAAACAAACCCCAACGGGATACAAGGAATATTCGGGGGATTTTAAAATGAGGATGAGGCTTTCGGAAAACACAGACCTTACATTAGCTTATCAACACGATAAACAAACCGATGTGCCCCGTTATGACAAAATAATTGGTAATTACGAAAAATATCATTTCGATCCACAAATTCGCCAATTGGGATACCTGCGGCTAAAATCGGACTTTGATAATAAATGGTTGAAACATACCACAATTACCGTGTCGTATAATCAGTCGGACGAAACAAGAATAAAACAAAAGGATGGTTCTTCAAAAATTTGGAACGAACAAGACCGGGTTAATGTTTATGGAGCAACAGTGGAGGTTACTTCCGTTGCCGGAGAAAACTGGCATTTTGTATCGGGTATCGAATATTATTTTGATAAAGTAAAAAGTAAAACCACGATTACCGAAAACGGCGACATTTTTAGCAAGCGGGGATATTACCCCGATGGAGCTACTTCCGGCAGTTTTGCGATTTTTACTTCACACACTCTTGAAGTACAAAGATTTTCGTTTATTGTTGGAGGCCGGTTCAACGCATTTAGCATAAAAGCAAACGATGATATTTTTGGCGATGTGGATGTTAACCCTTCCGCCGTAGTAGGAAGTGCCTCCGCAATTTATCATCTCAGCCAAAACTATAACCTTATCGTATCGTGTTACTCCGCTTTTAGAGCACCAAACCTCAACGACCTGAGCAGTTTTGGTACTTTTAATGCGGGTATCGAAGTGCCCAACCCTGAATTAAAACCCGAAAAATCGTTGAATGGTGAGTTAGGATTAAAAGTTAGGTATGAGCAGTTTTCGGGTTCTGTGTTTTTGTACCGAAGCTTACTCAGCAATCTCATTAGCCGGGTTGAAGCAAGCTATAACGGAATGGATTCGATTGATGGAGAAAAAGTATATAGAAAAGAAAATTTTGAGCAATCGTTTATCCAGGGGCTCGAAACCGAATTGCAATATGAGTTTATGGAGGGACTTTCGGTATTTGGAAACCTTACCTACACCTATGGCGAAAATGAAACCGCAAGCGAACCCATGCGCCGCATCCCACCATTAAATGGTAAACTGGGTATTTTGCACGAGCATAAATCAGGATTTTGGAGTAAGCTGGAATGGTTGGCGGCAGGTAAACAAAATCGTCTTTCTAATGGCGACATCAGCGATACCAGAATCCCGGAAGGTGGAACACCCGGATGGAGTATAATAAATGTGCGTGCAGGTTACAGTTGGAATTGGATGAATATTACCGCAGGTATCAATAATATCCTAAACAAGGATTATCGCATGCATGGATCAGGTGTAAATGGTTATGGCAGAAGTTTGTGGGTTGCGCTAAAAGTTGGTTTTTAATAAATTGGACTACCCTTGTAGGACAAATTGATGTCTTTCCTGAAAATGAA